>NZ_BSBO01000004.1:0-137527 GCF_027924685.1 Sellimonas catena | reverse complement strand
GCACTGAGCTGAAAGAATGCAGGAAAAGAGGCATGACCGTGTCGTTGAGATGCGATTGTGCTTTTTTTCTGGAAAAGTTGGCGATTATAAAATGCTGTTTGTGGCTACCAGAAAGTGTCGCTCGACAGTCTGGAATCTGCCGCAAAACGGATTTCTGCCTGGCTTTCCAATCCAGAGCAGCCGCTTGAAGAACTGGAAGAAAAGAGGGTATGCTTTTGGCCGGAGGAAGACAGAATCTATTCCTTCAACCGCTGGGAACAGATTGTAAGCGCATCCAACATGAATGCATTATAAAGAAGAAAGTATCTGGATAGGAAAGGGAGCTGGTTTCTGCCTGATGGCGGGAATCCGGCTCTTTTTTCACCACCCTGCGCAATGAAATGCCGGAATAAAAACATGGATTTTCCGGAAGCCGTATTGCAAAAAGAAAAACCTGATTTTATACTGGTTACAGGCGGTAAAATATAATAAGAGGATTACGGAAAAATAAAATGAACATGGAGGAACTATGAAGCGAGAAAAGATCAAAAGACACCTGGCTGATCCGGAGTTTTTTCAGGAAAACCGGATGGATCCGGTATCGGATCACAAATGGTATGAGACCGAGACAGAAGCGCTTCGGGAAGAGGAAATGACCTGGCGCCACAGCCTGAACGGGCGGTGGAGATTTTTTTATGCACTGAATCCTGACAGTGTACCGGAAGGATTTGAAAAGAAAACTTTTTCCTGCGAAGGATGGGATACGATTCCGGTACCGGCTCAGATGGAGCTTTGCGGGTACGGAGCGCCGCTTTACCGGGATACGGACTACCCGTGGGACGGGATCGAGGCAGTAAAGCCGCATGAAGTTCCGGAAAAGGAAAATCCGACCGGCTGCTATGTGACAACATTTACGGTACCGGCGCAGATGAAGGGAAAACGGATTCAGATTCACTTTGAAGGAGTGGAGACGGCATTTCACTTCTGGATCAATGGAACATACGTGGGATACAGCGAGGACAGCTATACTCCGGCGGTATTTGAAATTACGGATCTGCTCAAAGAAGGGGAGAATAAACTTGCCATGGAGGTATACCGGTTCTCTTCCGGCTGCTGGCTTGAGGATCAGGACTTCTGGCGGATGGGAGGAATCATCCGTGAGGTGGCGCTGACAGCTGTGCCGGATCTGCATATCCGGGATCTGGATGTGGAGACGGACCTTGATGAAACGTATACCGATGCAAGCGCCAATATCAGGCTGACACTGGACGGAAGTCTTTCAGAAGAAGGGGAAGTGTGCTGGTGTCTGCTGGACGGGGAAATCCGGATGGAAAAGCTGCATGAAATGGATGAAAAGGAAATTCTGTCGGGATGTGAAAAGATCCGGAACGGAAAGGCAGAGATTTCCCTTGATGTACCGAGTGCAAAGCTTTGGAGTGCTGAACTTCCGTATCTGTACCGGCTGATTCTGACGGTCAGGGATAAGGATGGAAATGTCTGTGAAGCGGTTCCGTATCTGATTGGTTTTCGGAAGGTGGAAATCCGGGATGCAGTCCTTCTTTTTAATGGAAAGCGTCTGCGGTTAAACGGTGTCAACCGGCATGAGTTTTCGCCATCGAAGGGTAGAGCGATTGGCATGGAAGAGATGGAATGGGATATCCGGTTCTTTAAGAAAAATCATTTTAATGCCGTGCGGACGAGCCATTATCCGAACCAGAGTGCCTGGTATGATCTTTGCGACCGGTTCGGTATTTATGTGATGGATGAGGCGAATCTGGAAACACACGGAACCTGGCATACTATGAAGTTTGAGCATACCCTGCCGGGAGATTTCCCGCAGTGGCGCGAGGCGGTATTAAGCCGTGCGGAGGCGATGCTGGAGCGGGATAAAAATCATGCCTGCATTTTCTGCTGGAGCATCGGAAATGAATCCTGGGCAGGAAAAAATCTGTATGATATGAGTATGTATTTCCGAAACCGTGACAAGAGCCGGCCGGTACATTATGAAAATGTGTGCCATACGCCGGAGTGGGCGGACACAACGGATCTGGAAAGCCATATGTACGCTTCGCCGGAAAAAGCGGAGGCATACTTGAAAAATAATCCGAAGAAACCGTATGTGCTGTGCGAGTATGCGCACTCTATGGGAAATTCCACCGGAAACCTGGATGAATATACAAAGCTTCTGGATAAATATCCGCAGTACTGCGGCGGTTTTATCTGGGACTATATTGATCAGGCACTGTATAAGACTGGACCGGACGGAAAGCAGTTCCTTGCGTACGGAGGAGATTTCGGTGACCGGCCGTCCAATTATGCGTTCTGTGCTGACGGCGTGATTTTCGCAGACCGTACGCTTTCTCCGAAAATGCAGGAAGTAAGATACCTGTATCAGCCGTATGAGCTGATTCCGGAAGCAGACGGAATTGTTATCAGAAGCAGACAGCTGTTTGAAACATCAGAATCCTGGAAGCTTTGCTGGACACTGGAAAAGGAAGGCCGGATTCTGCGCAGAGGAACGAGTGATGTTGTGGTAAATCCGGGGGAAGAGGTAAAGGTGCCGTGTGATCTTGCTCTTCCGGAAGAAGCAGGAGAGTATGTCCGGACAGCAAGACTTCTGTACAAAGAAGCGACTTCTTACGCAGAGGCAGGGGAGGAATTCTGCTTTGGACAGTCGGTGGAGACGGTGGAAAAGACAGAGCCGGAATTTGGCTGCGGGACAGAGCCGGAAGTGGTTGAAGGAGATTTTTCTCTTTCGATTGTGGGAACAGGTTTTCGCCTGACATTTGATAAGGTGACCGGAAAACTTGTGGCCTGCAAGATCGGGAAAAAAGAGCTTGTGTATGATGGCATCCATACGTTGAAACCGGAGTTCTGGCGCGCGCCGACAGACAATGATGCCGGATACCATATGGCAGAAAAATGTGCGCCGTGGAAGCTTGCATCCCTGTATCCGCAGGTGAAGAAGGTGGATATCAGAAAGGAATCTGGTTTTGTGACAGTTGAGACGGAATATCTTCTGTTCTCCGGTGTGACCTGCAAGGTATCCATTCAGGTGGACGGACAGGGTACCATGAAGGTATGCGAGACTTATGACGGATTCCCGGATACGCCGGCAATGCCGTGCTTTGGAATGTCCTGGAAACTTCCGAAGGAATTTGACCAGATTACCTGGTACGGAGTCGGGCCGGAGGAGACATACTGTGACCGGAAATGCGGAGGAAAAACAGGTGTCTTCCGTGCTACGGCAGCAGATGGAATGACGCCGTATGTCAGACCGCAGGAATGCGGCAATCATGTGGAGACCAGATGGATGGAGCTGACCGATCAGGAAGGTAGCGGTATCCGGATTGAATCGGACGGAACATTTGAATTTTCGGTTCTTCCATATACTTGTCATGAAATTGAGTCGGCGGAACATGCATATGAACTTCCGGCGGCATACGCTTCGGTGCTTCGTATTCTGGACATGCAGACCGGAGTGGGCGGAGATAACAGCTGGGGCGCATGGGCCCATGAGCCGTACATTGTCAAAGGTGAAGAAGCGCGGACATTTACATTTTATGTGCGCCTCCTTGGCTGATACAAAATTTTCCCAAAGAAGAAAATTTCGGAAAAAATATTTGACATACCGGAGAAAACGGGGTAAACTATCCATATCGCGTGACAATGGTGTCAGATCGAAAGAAGATCTGGCACCATTTTTTTATTCTGCGGGAAAGTTTTCCGGACTTTCTTATAGAATAATAAGTCCTCCGGACAGCGCGGCGAAATGAAAAGGAAGCAGAAAGGAAGAAGATTGGTATGAGATTGAAAGATGCAGGGCTGACAGCCGAGAAACTGAAAAAAATCGTGAGCAAATATATGGTGGAAACATATGAACGGTATCCATTTATCGCAGAACGGGCAGAAGGTATGTATCTGTATGACGAAAAGGGAAATGCCTATCTGGACTTTTACGGCGGTGTGGCAGTAAACAGCGCAGGAAACCGTAACCCGAAGGTTGTGGAGGCAATCCACGAACAGACAGATGATATCATTCACACGTTTAATTATCCATATACGGTTCCGCAGGCCTTGCTTGCAAAGAAAATCTGTGATACCATCGGCATGGACAAAATCTTCTATCAGAATTCCGGAACGGAAGCAAATGAATGCATGATCAAAATGGCTAGAAAATACGGAACAGAGAAATTCGGACCGGAACATTATCATATCGTAACTGCCAAAAACGGTTTCCACGGCCGGACTTACGGCGCGCTTTCCGCGACAGGCCAGCCGGACAATGGATGCCAGTTGGGATATAAGCCGGTACTCCCGGGATTTTCCTATGCAGAATTTAATAATCTGGAAGACTTTAAGAGTAAATGTACCGAAAATACGATCGCGATTATGATTGAGCCGGTACAGGGCGAAGGCGGAGTGCATCCGGCCAGTCAGGAATTTATTGAAGGCCTGAGAAAGCTCTGTGACGAGAGAGGCATGCTTCTGCTCTTTGACGAGGTACAGACCGGATGGGGCAGAACCGGAGACATCATGGCGTTTATGGGATATGGCGTGAAGCCGGATGCGGTCACCATGGCAAAAGCAATGGGAGGCGGAATGCCGATCGGCGCATGCTGCATGTCAAAAGAGCTTGCAAAAGTCATGACATCCGGATCACACGGCTCCACTTACGGAGGACATCCGGTGGCATGTGCGGCGGCGCTTGCATCAATTTCAGAAATTCTGGATCAGAATTTAAGCGAAAACGCAAAAATCATGGGAGAGTATTTCATGAAGCGGATGAAAGAACTTCCGCATGTCAAGGAAGTCCGCGGAAGAGGACTTCTGACAGGATGTGAATTCGATATTCCGATAGCACATGAAGTCAAGGCAGAATGTATGAAGAGACGCCTTCTGATCACCGCGATTGGCGAGAGCACCAACCGGATGATCCCGCCGCTGATCTTAAAGAAAGAGCATGTAGATCAGGCGATTGATATTATGAAAAAAGCCGTCCATGCGGCAGTGCTTTCCTATCAGTCCGAGAATTTCCGGACTGCATAATAAAAGCAGGAATTCAAAAAGAAGGGTATGTTAAGTAGGAAAAGGAGTTAAGAAACATGAGAAAATTTAAAGAAATCAATCCATCACCACGCACACTGATGACACCGGGACCGGTAGAAGCGGATCCGCGTGTGTTGCGCGCGATGAGTGCACATATTCTGGGACAGTTTGATCCGGAGTTTACCGAACTGATGAATGAGACGATGGAGATGGAACGCTACGTGTTCCAGACGAAAAACCGTCAGACATATCTTGTGGATACCACATCCAGAGGAGGACTTGAGACAGTTCTTACCGGAGCCATCTGTCCGGGAGACAAAGTGCTGATCCCTGCATTTGGCCGTTTCGGATATCTGCTTGCGGAGATTCTGGAGCGCTGCGGAGCGGATATCACACTTCTGGAAAAAGAATGGGGAACCGTATTTGACCCGCAGGAAGTAGAAGACGCACTGAAAAAGGACAGCTACAAGGCAGTAGCCTGCATCCACGGGGAAACTTCCACATCCATGATGCAGCCGTTGAAAGAAATCGGGGAAATCTGTGAACGCTATGGAGTTCTTCTGATTGTAGATGCGGTGGCAACTCTGGGAGGAACAGAAGTGAAGGTTGACGACTGGAAATTATCTGCCTGCATCTCCGGAACACAGAAATGTATTTCCGCTCCATCAGGTTCTGCGCTGATCACTTATAATGAGCAGATCGAGCAGATTGTCAAAGCGAGAAAACGTGTGGAGAAAGGAATCCGTACGGCGGATGATGTGGCGGGGCAACTTGCCGGAATCCCAAGCAACTATCTGGACCTTGGACAGCTGGAAGATTACTGGAGCCCGCGCCGGCTTAACCACCATACAGAGGCAACCAGCATGCAGTATGCGGTGCATGAAGCGCTCCGCTGTATCGTGGAGGAAACGCTCGAAGCACGGTTTGCAAGACATCAATTAAATGACCGGGCACTGACAGCCGGATTACAGGCGATGGGCCTTACCATCTTCGGAGATCTGGAACACAAAATGCCGGTTGTGACAGCGATCAATATTCCGGAAGGAGTTGACGGAAAAGCGATCCGCGGCATGATGTTAAATGAATTCGGAATCGAGATTGCAACTTCTTTCGGACCGCTGGACGGAAAGATCCTGCGAATCGGAAACATGGGCTACTCAAGCCAGAAGAGAAACATCCTGATTCTTCTTGGCGCACTGGAAGCAGTCATGAAGAGAAACGGCGTCAAAGTATCTACAGGCGAAGCTGTGAACGCAGCGATGGACGTTTACGAGAACGCCGCAAAGAAACAGGAAGCATAGAAAATTCCGCAGAGTGTGTCGATCCCGGAGGAGTGGCCGATCTGAGAAAATGAGGAAAGGATCTTGCGGGAATCCGGGCAGGGAAGCTCTTTTACCGGACGGCTGAAATGCCCCTGGAGAGCGCAGGAAAGAAACGTCCGGCTGATATCGTTCGTATCGCCAAGATGCTGTGAAATTTCTTTCCGGAGAAGCCGGGCAAAAGGGTGCTCCCACTGTCCGGCAAAGCGCAGGCCCGCAAGGAAACCGCAGAGAAAATCGTCTCCCGACGGAGTCAGGCCGATGCCAAGGCCGATCAGACCGGCAAGCGAGGTGGAAGATTCCTCATAACAGGAAGAAGCGGCCAGATGCCTGGCATCTTCGAGGCGTTTTCCGGCAACGGCAAGAAAAGCCTCTTTCCCAAAATCAGAAGAATCCTTTTGCGGTTCCGGAGAAAAAAGCTCGGAAAAGCCGCCGGAGCCGGACAGACAGATAGCCTCTTTTACGGCGGAAGTATCAACCGGAACAGCCTGATCCGGGAGAAACGAGTCAAAAACCAGGGCGTCGGACAGATTGAAAATGATCCGGGTGCCGTGGGAATGGATCGTAATGCTTTGGCCGTCTGTGGATACCGGATCTTCCGGCTGGATAGACAGTGCTTCCATTTCCGGAGCCTGCAGATCTGTGATCAGGCTGACCGGGGATAAGGGAGAGGAGGCTGCCTGCAGGGCAACGAGCGCCGGACCAAGGTGCAGATTGATTGTTTTCCGGTATACAGAATGAACCGTTCCGGTGGAATATTGACTGAGTATACCGGCAGCAAAAGATGCCGTCTCCGTAATGTGGTATTTCATATATAAACCCTCTCTTACGCGGAATATTGTTTCTATATCAGGTAAAATTTTAGCAAAAAGACGAGAAAATGGCAAATATAACGGGTAAATTATACAAGGTGGATAAAAAAGAAGTTTTTTTTTACTTCTTTTCTACATTGTAACTTGACACTTTATCCGATAGAATTACAATATATCATCTGGTTAGGCAGTAACCAAGTTTTGAGAAAGGAAGGAAAGATGGATGGAGAAAAAGAAAAAATTCTCAATTTCATTGACAACGCAGATCCTGATTGCTACAGTCGGCGGTCTTGCCTTTGGAACGATTGTAGGACCGTGGGCATCTAATCTGAAATTTATCGGCGATATCTTTTTACGTCTGATTCAGATGTCAGTAGTGCTTCTGGTTATGTCCGCTGTGGCCGGCGCTGTCGGTGGAGGAGACGGACGGGATGTAGGAAAGATGGGCTTCCATACATTCAAATGGATTATCGTGTTTACGATTTTCTCAGCTGGACTGGGCGCCGCGCTGGCGATGCTGGTTAAGCCGGGACTTGGAGCGGATTTATCTTCTGCGGAGGAAGTTGCGGCAGCAGCGGTTGAGTCCACATCTTTACAGGACACGCTTACAAATTTTGTACCGACGAATATTATTCAGGCGATGGCAGAAGGTTCCATGGTACCGTGTATCGTATTCGCCCTGTTCTTTGGTGTTGCGATGGGACAGTACACAAAGCAGACCGGAAACAGAAATATTGCAGATCTGGTAATTGGCGTGAATACGGTTATCACCAATATCATCAAGATTGTCATGAAAGTTGCTCCGATCGGTATCTTCTGTCTGCTGGCAGACGTTGCAGGAAAGACAGGATTGGACGTAATTAAGCCGATGCTTAAATTCCTCGGAATTCTCCTTGTCGGCGACGCGATTCAGTTCCTCGTATTTGGACCGCTTACCGCGGCTCTGTGCAAGGTCAACCTGTTTAAGATGCCGAAAAAATTTGCCAAGATGTCTATGATGGCGATCACAACGACATCCGGTGCAATCTGTCTTCCGACGAAGATGGAAGATGCAGTGGAAAAATTCGGTGTCAGCCGTAAGGTTGCAGACTTCACAGGACCGATCACCATGTCTATGAACAGCTGTGGTGCGGCTCAGTGTTACGTGGTTGCGATCTTCTTTATGGCACAGGCTACAGGAGTTGAGTTAAGTGCATATCAGATGGGTATGGCGATTCTTCTTTCCTGCCTGATGTGTCTGGGAACAATCTCCGTTCCGGGCGGATCTGTAATTGTATATACATTCCTGGCATCCTCACTGGGACTGCCGATGGACAGTATCGCAGTACTGATCGGTATCGACTGGTTCGCAGGAATGTTCCGTACACTGATGAACGTAGACGTAGACGTTATGGTTGCAATGCTTGTTGCATGCAAGATCGGTGAATTTGATTACGACGTTTACAACGGCAAAAAGACTGTAAAATATTAATACATAGTAAAAAGCACAAAGAGGTGTGCGGATTCGGAAAACAGCCGGGTCTGCGCACCTTTTCTTTTGTTGAATTCGGAGAGCCGAACTGGTAAAATCTATAGTAACAACGTGAAAAGAAGTGAAAGGAAGAGAAGGAGGAGAGAGATGTACGAATTATTGGTGAAAAACGGAAAAATCGTGACGGCAGATTCTGTGGAAGACGGAAACATTGCCGTAAAAGACGGGAAGATTGCCGCGATTTTAAGTCCGGGAGAGGAGCCTGAAGCCGAAAAGGTGATCGATGCAGGCGGGAAATATGTGTTCCCGGGTGCGATCGATACCCATGCGCATTTAAACGATCCTGGATATGAATGGAGAGAAGATTACGCGCACGGTACGGCGGCAGCGGCAGTCGGAGGTTACACGACAATTATTGATATGCCCCTTCAGAATGAACCGGCCATGACGACGGCGGAGCTTTTTGACAGGAAAGTGGAGGCGGTGGATCTGAACGCTTATGTGGACTACTGCTTCTGGGGCGGCCTGATTCCGGACAACTTTGATGATCTGGAAGGACTTCATGAGAAAGGGTGCGTCGCTTTCAAATCCTTCATCGGTCCGGTATCTCCGGATTACAGTTCTCTGAATTATGGACAGGCGTATGAGGCCATGCAGAGAATTCAAAAGTTCGGAGGCAGGGCAGGTTTTCACTGTGAAGATTTCTCCACCATCAAGTGGCAGGAGCAGCGGATGATCCGGGAAGGCCGGCTTGACTGGCAGGGATTTCTGGACTCCCGTCCGGTGATCGCAGAGATGCTTGCGATGGTGGATATTATTGAGATTGCAAAAGCAACCGGATGTAAAGCGCATATCTGTCATGTCAGCAGCCCGGATGTAGCCCAGAAGATCAAGGAGGCACAGCAGGAAGGCTATGATATCACTGCTGAGACCTGTTCCCATTATCTGAGCATGACGGATAAGGATGTCCTTGAAAACGGACCGCTCTTTAAATGTGCTCCGCCGCTTCGCTCCCAGGAGGAAGTAGACCGTCTCTGGTCCTATGTGGAAGACGGCACATTCAGCGGAATTGCAAGTGATCATTCTCCGTGCTCCTACGATGAGAAATACAATGAGATTCTCGGAAAGAAGATTGAAAATGTGTTTGATGTCTGGGGCGGTATCAGCGGAATCCAGAGCGGTTTCCAGACGGCGTTTTATGAGGGATGCGTAAAGAGAAATCTTTCTCCAAGTGTTCTGGCAGATGCCATGTCAGTGCGCCCGGCCAAAGCGTTCGGTATCTACGGGAAAAAGGGAGATATCCGGATCGGGTTTGATGCGGATCTTCTGATTGTCGATCCGGAAAAAGAGTGGGAGATTACGGCGGATTCCCTTCTCTATGTAAATAAGATTTCTGCTTTTGTCGGAATGAAAGGAAAGGGACTTCCGGTGTGTACAATCCTTCGCGGAAAAGTGGCTGCGGAAGATGGAAAAGTAACAGGAGAAAAAGGAGCAGGCATGCTGGTCAGAAGATTATCCTGATCAGCCCGCAGGAAGGAAAGGAAAAATTATGAGTAATATTGTTGACAACAAAAATCTGAACCCGGAACTGGCGAAAAACGTAGATCCGGATTTGCAGCCGACGAAAAAGAGAATTATGGATCCGGTATCCTATGCGGCAAGCTTCATGGGCGGCTGTGTATCGATCGGTACCTTTTCCATGGGTGCAGGACTGATCGGAGCCCTGACCGTGACACAGGCCATACTTGCCATGGTGATCGGATGTCTGGTTATCGCGGTTGCCCTTGTCGTGATCGGACAGTGTGGGCATAAATACGGAATTCCGTTTACGGTACAGCTTCGGAGCAGTTTTGGTACGACAGGAATCAAGGTGCCGGGACTTTTACGAGGAATCCCGGCGATCATCTGGTTCGGATTTCAGAGCTGGGTCGGAGCAGGAGCCATCAACAGCTGTCTGGACATCCTCTTTGGGTTTGACAATCTTCCGGTTGTCTACGTCCTGTTTACGATTCTTCAGGTGGCACTGGCAATCAAAGGATTTGAGGGAATCAAATGGATGGAGAATATTTCCTGTATCTTCATCATTGCCATCCTGATTTATATGCTGTACGTGGTACGGACACAGTTTTCTACGGAGATTGATGATGTATTTTCCGGAATCAAGGGGACATGGGGAATGCCGTTCTGGGCAGCCACCACATCATTCCTTGGTATTTATTCCACGATGATTATCAATGCATCCGACTATTCCCGTAACGTAAAGGAAAATGTAGGGCCGGTCAAAACAGGATCGATCTATACGATCGCAATTCTTCCGGTTACTCTTTTCATGGGGCTGATCGGACTGCTTGTTACAGCGGCAACCGGAAACAGTGACCCGGTTGTAGTATTCTCTACAACAATGGGAAGCAAATTCCTCACTGTCGTTACCCTGCTTTTCATCGCATTTGCACAGGTGACGACAAACGTGCTGAACAACATCGTGCCTCCGGCTTACGTGCTGATGGAAGCGTTCCACGTAAAATGGAAACTTTCCACCGTCATTGTCGGTGTCCTTTCCATCTGTTGTATGCCATGGAAGCTGGTAACCGATGAATCCGCAGCAGGACTGAATCTGTTCACACAGTTCTACTCCGCGTTCCTAGGACCGATCTTCGCGGTAATGGCAGTAGATTACTTCATTCTGAGAAGACAGAAGCTTGACATCAATATGATGTACGATAAACAGGGATCATTTAAGGGTGTGAACTGGGCGGCGATCATCGCCATTATCGTCGGTTCCCTCTGCTCCCTGCTGATTGTGGAGCTTTCATGGTATGTCAGCCTCATCCCGACGGGAGTTGTATATTACTTCCTGATGAAGAAGATGAAGAGTGCGGCACCGTTCTGCAAGGGAACGATTTTTGAAAGGGAATAGAAATGAAAAATCCAATGGCGACAATGGAACTGGATGACGGGCGCAAGATTGTTCTGGAACTGTATCCTGACATAGCGCCAAATACAGTAAATAATTTTATTCAGCTTGCAAACAGCGGACGGTATGACGGGCGGAAGATTCACCGCATCGTGAAAGAATTTGTGCTGCAGGGAGGCTCTTTGACAGGAACCTGCCATCAGCCGAATGATGAGTTCTCTATCAAGGGAGAGTTTGAAGAAAATGGATTTCATAATCCACTGAAACATGAGACAGGCGTGATTTCCATGGCCCGAGGATCACATTTTGACAGTGCGGCGACACAGTGGTTTATCATGCACCGCCCGGCGGAACGGCTGGATGGAAAATATGCAGCCTTCGGAAAAGTAGTGGAAGGACAGGAAGTGGTGGAAGAACTAGGATATCGTCCGACGGACGAGACACCGGGAAAGTATAACCCGCCGCTGGAACCAGTCTATACGACACGGATTCGCGTAGATCCAGGGGATTGGAATTACACCGAGCCGGAGCGGATTGTGCCTGGCGTACCGGAAGATTAAGAATGGAAAAGAGAAACTATTTGTTATGGAAAGACACCCCAAAGCAAAACACCGGGGTGTCTTTTTAACTGTTTCGATCGTGAAAATTTAGTTTTTAGAACCAATATACATGGCATGCCCGCAGGTTTCAATAATTTCCTTAATTTCCGAAGTTTCTTCTATGAGGTGAAGGATTTCATCAAACATTCCCCTGTCAGGGATATGATATAACTGTTCCTCTTTTTCGTAACCAAAGCCGCGTATAGATGAAATAGAAATTTTCGTAAAATGATGCTTTGCAAATAATTGTTCGATTTGATCAGAGGAAGGATAATAGCCTTCCTGAAATCCGTTCTGATCCATGTTGGTAAATTTACCTGAATGGAATACCTCACGCAAATTGGTTTTGTTTACCTGTTCTGGATGTCGGCAATATCTGTCTACAATTGCGATACTTCCGGAAAGATAAGGAATAAAGCTCGCAAAAACCAAACCGCCATTTTTCAGAACCCGAGACACTTCGCTGATACATTTTTGCCGTTCGCTTTCTTCTAACAGATGGTATAGAGGGCCAAACAATAAAACTACGTCAAATTGATTGTCTTCATAAATATTTAAATCTATTGCGTTTACGACATTGCAGGAAATTACATTTTTTTCGTTCAAAGCATCTACTTTTTCTTTTGCTTTGTCAATTAGTGTTTCTGATAGATCGGCCAGATACATTTGGTATCCAAGAGATGCCAGGGGAAATGTATAAGCTCCTGCGGCACCGCCTAAGTCCAATATTGCTGCGGATTCAGGGAGGTATTTTTTCAGTTTTCTCATGGTCATGTCATATTCCAGTTTTCCGCTGTAATCAGTGGTTAATCGTTCATCTTCGTTAAATACGCTATAATACTCCTGTATTTTTTTAAAATCAGTCATAAAAGCCCCTCACTGTTAACTCTGTATAATTTCATCCAGAAATTTCACTGTTTCTTCAAGAAGCCGGGATGTTTCCGGCGCCTCCTCGTCCCGGTCAAAGTCGTGGACGTTTCCGGCGGAAATGAAACGTGCCGGTTGATATTTTTCACACAGTGCCAGAAATTCTGAGTACGGTACATCCGGATCGTTTGTGCTGTGTGCCGCAAAGAGCGGACATGGGAGTGTGTCACTGGTACGAAGAGAGTAGTCAAGGTAGAAGAACTTCTCCCGGCCCTCATAGACGAGGGATTTCCAGTTTCCGGTCTGGCGGGCGTAAACATAGACACTGTAGTGGGTACTAAGATCTCCGGAGCAGTGAATTTCCTGCGGAACAGCGTCAAGGCATGATGCAGATACGGCAGGGAGATTCTGATAGTAAGGGCTCGGGGAGTCAAACCAGTTGTCACAGAGAAATCCATATCCATAGTAAGAAAGAACTCCGGCAGGTTTCTCATCCGGATTCCCGTGGGCCGCCGCAATCAGACAGAGGTAAGCTCCGGCGGAACGTCCAAAGAGGATGTACGGAAGCTTTTTCGGCACATACTGTTCCCAGTGGCGCAGATAATGATTGATGGAATCTGTGACACTTGAGAGGATGGTATCCAGCTTCGCGGCCGGGGCCAGAGGATACTCAAAAGAGACAACCGGGTATCCGGCTCCGGTAAGAGTACGAAGATGCAGGGACGGCAGGTCTTCGGCATTGCCGTAAAGCAGGCCGCCTCCATGAAAATACAGGATACATGCCTTCGGAGTGACAGTCGGGTCTTCATACAGAATGGCCCGTACCGGAAAAGCACTGTCTTTTGTTTCAAATTCTTTCATCAGCATCATAATCTACGATCCTCGTCTTTCTTGTTGTTCTCTTACAATAAAAATTTTCGGAATTCTTCTGTTGTTGTACCATATTCCTCTGCGGCCTGTTCCAAAGTCAGCAAATGTTTACGGTACAGATTGACCAGCAGTTCTTTCTTTTCCAATGCTTTGCCTTCTTCCCTTCCGATGGTCTTACCCTCTTCTCTTCCGATACTTTTACCCTCTTCCATACCGGCGATTCTGCCATCCTCCCAGCTTTCCCGCCGAAGATCTTCCTCATATTTTTCCTGATCAAATTCTTCCAGGATCACATCGCTCACCTCCGCGCTGTTTTGTTCCAGGAATTCCTTCAGGATATCCTTTTCGATACAGCTTTTCTGCGCTTCCTGGACCGCTGTTTCTATGGCAAGCCCCTGTTTCTGGTTCTCTCTTACTTCATTTATAAAGTAGGAGTATTCCCATAGAACTTTACAGCTTTCGAGAAGTTCCTGATTGTGCCCAAGATTGATGTTGAGCATCAGTGCCCGGCATTCCAGTGCCGCCTGTCCCGCAAACGCAGATTTCATAAAGGAATCTGAAAGGTTTAATTCCCGGTATTCCGATTCTTCGCTTTGTCCATTATAGAATACCACATATACCGGTACGGGTAAAGGAATCCGTCGTGTGCTGTAAAGATTCAGTCCGTGTTTCTTGATATAGTTCTGGTAAATTCGCGCCATATAAAACAGGCCGCGGATTGGCATATTGGGATTTAAGGTGCTTTGATGTTCGTACAGATTCAGAGTACTGGAAAAGAGAAAAGATACGTCATTTTTCATTCCTACATAGATGACGTCTTCCAGAGTGGTGATTTCAAGATCTTCTTCGTTCGTATAGGAAGAGTGGTTTAATGCGTTATAGAGGGATAAGAGATTGTGTCTGTCCCGGAAAATCATACGAAAAAGAGTATCTTTGTACTTCCGGTTGACAGGTTTGCCCAGAGACCGGTTCCGTTTTTTAGTTTTAGATGTGATTTTTCTTTGTTTTTTCTTCATAGGCAGAAGCCCCCTTTGAATTGAAAATAGAATTGAATCAATAGATAACAAGAAGTGTCCCGGCCTTGTAGGAAAAGGCGGGAAAGAATGTGCCCCTAGTATAGCAGTAGAAACTGTGAAAATCAACACTTTCCGGTACAAATTGGAAGAACACCGGCCCATACAGGAGAAAAACAGGGGAAACATGGATAAAAAAATAGAGGGATTTTATCCTATATTTTGCTTGAAAAAGAGAAATGAAATTGCAATAATAAAGACATAGAGACTGAACGGTCATTAAAAATGAAAGAGAGGTTAATGTTATGAGCTATTTAAATGGTCAGACAGGATATCGTGAAGATCTTCTGAATACAAGATCCGTTGTAAAGATGGGAAGCTATGCTGTGATCGAGCCGGACGGAATCGTAAAGAACGCAATCCCGGGATATGAAAACTGTGACGTGACGATCCTCGGATCCCCGGCAATGGGAGCGACATTTGCAGATTACCTGATCACTGTACATGAAAATGGAGGCAACCCGGCATTCGGCGGAGAAGGACTGGAATCTTTCATCTATGTGATCGAAGGAAGCATTACAGTAAAGAATGCAGATGAGGAAGCAACTCTGACAGAGGGCGGATACATTTACTCCCCTGCAAGCAACACGATCGCAATTAAAAACGAAGGAAAAGAAGACGCTAAACTTTTCGCATACAAACGTAGATACGAAGCAGTAGAAGGATACAGCGCACACACTGTTGTCGCAAATATCAATGACACACCGTGGATGCCATACGAAGGAATGGAAAACTGCCACAGCAAGGATTTCCTTCCGGCAGCAGGAGATTTCGGTTTTGATATGAACATGCATCTTCTGAAATTCAAACTGGGCGGATCCCACGGATACATCGAGACACATATCCAGCAGCATGGTATGTACTTCCTTCAGGGCAAGGCAATGTACCGGATCGGAGATGACTGGATTCCGTTAAAGAAAGGCGACTATGTATTCATGGACTGCTACTGCCCGCAGGCATGCTACGGAGTAGGCAAGGATGAAGATCTGATCTACATCTACTCCAAAGACTGCAACAGAGACGTACAGCTCTAGGCAGTACCGGAACAGACGATTCCCTAATAGTTTAAATAGATTTGTTTGCGCAGAGACCGGCATTATCCAGTTTGGATAATGCCGGTTTCATTATTCCGGACCGGGAAAAAGCCTTTTGACATGCCTGACAGCGGGCTTTCTGCTGTTTTGCACAGAAGGACGGCTGAAATTGACAAAAAACAGACAAAATGCACAAAAATAGATAAAAATGAAATTTCAGTTTATCTAGTTATCTGCTTGAAAAGAGAGCCGCAAATTGGGATAATAAAACTAACATATCTCAGAAGGGAATAAAGATTAAGGAGAGGATGAATCTATGAAACTATCTAGGGAAGAACTGAAAGGCCTGATGAAAAACAAACTGATGAATGCGGGCCTGAACGAAGCGCATGCAGAGATTGCAGCAGAAATTCTGACATGGTCAGATGAGAGGGGTTATCATTCACACGGAGCGGTACGTGTGGAGTACTACAGCGAGAGAATCGCAAAAGGCGGAATTACAGCAAATCCGCATTTCACATTCAAGGAGACAGGACCGTGTTCTGGAATGTTTGACGGGGACAATGGATGCGGTTATGCGGCTGCCAAGGAAGCGATGGACAAGGCCATCGAGATGGCGAAGAAAAACGGAATCGCAGTGATCGGAATCAGCAACATTTCCCACAGCGGCTCCATCGGTTACTACACAGAGATGGCTGCAAAACAGGATCTGGCGGCGATTTCTTTCTGTCAGTCAGACCCGATGGCAGTACCTCCGGGAGGAACGGAGCCTTACTATGGAACCAACCCGATTTCCTTCGCGGCACCGACAGCAGACGACCGGATCGTTGTATTTGATATGGCAACCACCGTACAGGCGTGGGGCAAGATTCTGGACAAGAGATCCAGAGGAGAATCCATCCCGGATAACTGGGCAGTAGATGAGAAGGGAAATCCGGTGACGGATCCGAACAAGGTAAACGCCCTGCTTCCGATTGCCGGAGCAAAAGGCTACGGCCTGATGATGATGGTGGACGTATTCTCCGGAATCATGACAGGTGTTCCGTTCGGAAAACATGTCAGCTCCATGTACCATGACTGCTCCAAGGGAAGAGAACTTGGACAGATGCACATCGTCATGGACCCGGCACGGTTTGTCGGACTGGAAGAGTTCAAAAAGAACATGTCCGCGACATGCGATGAGCTGAACGCAATGCCGGTAGCGGAAGGATATGACAAGGTCTACTATCCGGGCGAGCGCGCGCAGATCAGAAAGAAAAAAGCGTACGAGACCGGCGGAGTAGAGATTGTAGATTCAATCTATGAATATCTCAAGAGCGACGATATTCACTATAACAGATACGATCATAAAAACAGATTTGCAGAATAGGAGAGATACGAAACATGTTAAAAACAGTAGTGAAAAAGGGCAGTTATCATGACTCTGTTGTGCTGATGCTTCTGACGAACAAGATCTCGGCACTGGACGGAGTGAAGAAGGTCTCCATCATGATGGCGACTCCTGCCAACAAAGATATCTTCAAACAGAGCGGCCTGGATACCGAAGAGCTGATGGAAGCGACCGCAAACGACATGGTAGTTGTTGCGGACGTGGATGATGAAAGCCTTCTGGATACGATCATGGACGAGACAGAAGAGTTCTTCCGTCAGCAGTCTGCAAAGAGCGGCGGCAAGAAGGAATCTGAGAGTGTGAAGTCCTGGGACAAGGCGCTTGACAAGCTTCCGGATGCAAACCTGGCAGTCATCTCCATTCCGGGAGCGTATGCAGCCCTGGAGGCGGACCGTGCGCTTGACGAAGGCATGAATGTCTTTATGTTCAGCGACAACGTGACACTGGAAGACGAAGTCAAACTGAAAAAGAAAGCACATGAAAAGGGACTGGCTGTGATGGGACCGGACTGTGGTACAGGTATCATCCAGAGCGTTCCGATTGCATTTACAAATAATGTGGCACCGGGTTCCATCGGTATCATCGGAGCATCCGGAACCGGAATCCAGGAGCTGACAACGATTATTGACCGTCTGGGTGAAGGTGTGACCAACGCGATTGGTATCGGCGGAAGAGACCTAAATGCTGCAGTAGGCGGAATTACCATGATGGATATGATCGACGCCATGGAAGATGACGATACGGTAAAGGTTGTCATCATCGTTTCCAAGCCGCCGGCAAAAGAAGTGCGTGACAAGATTTCCGCAAGACTGAGCAGCTTTAGCAAACCGGTTGTAACGCTGTTTGTAGGAGAAAAGCCGGAATATCATGAGGAGAACTTCTACCATGCCTATACACTGGATGAGGCCGCAAGACTTGCAGTCGGTCTGGTGAGAGGAGAAGAAATTCCGGAAGCAGAAGCGGATGTAGATGAGAGCACCTTCTACAAAGCAGAGGACAAGAAAACGATCAAGGCATACTATTCAGGCGGAACGCTTGCAAATGAAGCTGCAATGCTGATCAAAGATGCTCTTGACGTGAAAGTACCGCCGGAAGATATCGAAGGATATATGCTTCAGCTTGACGGCAATGTTGTTGTGGATCTGGGCGATGATGCTTATACACAGGGTAAACCGCATCCGATGATCGACCCTGCAAAACGAATCGAATGTATGCAGGAAGCGGTCGATGATGAAAGTACAGGAGCCGTTCTTCTGGACATCATGCTTGGATATGGTTCTCACGAGGATATGGCAGGGGCCCTGCTTCCGACGATCAAAGAGCTCAAAGCAAAGGCAGAAGCTGCCGGAAGAAAGGTATTCTTCATCGCTACTGTCTGCGGAACGAGAAGAGACTATCAGGGATATGACGATGCAGTCAATAAATTAAAAGAAGCAGGCGTGATTGTCTGTGAAAATAATAAACTGGCGTGCCGTACGGCAATCCGTGCCATCGGAAGAGATTTCGCAGAGCCGGTGAAGGAAGTACGCCCGAAAGAAGCGGCAGATGCACCGAAGGCAGAGCCGTCTGAGAAGCTTCGCACTCTCCTTTCTGAGAAACCGAAGATCATCAACATCGGACTCAAGAGCTTTGCGGAAGTGGCAGAGCAGTTTGGATGCGAAGTCGTACAGTATGACTGGAATCCGCCGGCAGGAGGAAATGTGGAACTGATCAAAATCCTGAATTTCCTGCGCCACTATGACGGACTGGATATCGATGAAGCAAACCGGGAAGTGATCGCAAAAGTAGTAGCGAGCCAGCCGGTGATCATCGACAACGTAAGAGCAAAAGATGTGATTCCGGAGCTGAATGAAGGAAAAGTCATCCTTCACGCAGGCCCTCCGGTTGCATATGAAAACATGCCGGACCCGATGCAGGGTTCCTGTGTGGGAGCTGTCCTCTTTGAGGAATGGGCGGACAACGAAGCGGACGCAAGAAAGCTTCTGGAATCCGGAGAAATCAAATTTATGCCATGCCACCATGTCAATGCGGTGGGACCGATGGGCGGTATTACATCCCCGAACATGGCAGTGTTTGTTGTAAAGAACATGACAGACGGAAACGAAGCGTACTGCACCATGAACGAAGGAATCGGAAAAGTACTCCGTTTCGGAGCATACTCCGAGGAAGTCGTAGAACGTCTCCGCTGGATGAGAGATATTCTGGGACCGACACTTGGAAAGGCAATACGCGAGCTTGGCGGCATTGCGGTTAATCCGCTGATCGCAAAAGCGATTGCCATGGGAGATGAATTCCACCAGAGAAATATTGCAGCGTCCCTTGCCTTCTTAAAAGAAGTAGCGCCGACCATCACGAAGATGGAGATGGACGAGAAGGACCGCTACGATGTCATCAAGTTCCTTTCCGATACAGACCAGTTCTTCCTGAACATCATGATGGCCACAGGAAAGGCTGTAATGGATGCGGCACGGACGATCCAGAAGGGAACAATCGTAACAGCAATGTGCCGGAACGGATACGAATTCGGTATCCGGATCGCGGGCATGGGAGATCAGTGGTTTACCGGACCGGTGAATACTCCGCAGGGACTCTACTTCACAGGATACGACGGAGAAGACGCGTGCCCGGATATGGGAGACAGTGCCATCACAGAGACCTTCGGTGTCGGCGGTATGGCAATGATCGCGGCTCCTGCCGTAACAAGATTTGTCGGAGCAGGCGGCTATGAGGACGCTCTGCGTACAAGTACGGAGATGACAGAAATTACCATCGACCGGAACCCGAACTTCATCATTCCGAACTGGAACTTCCAGGGAATCTGTCTTGGAATCGATGCAAGACTTGTTGTAGAAAAAGGAATTACACCGGTAATCAATACCGGAATCGCGCATAAAGTGGCCGGATACGGACAGATCGGAGCCGGAACAGTTCATCCGCCGATCGAGTGTTTTGAAAAAGCGGTCAAAGCTTATGCAGAAAAACTGGGCTTTACTTCATAAAGAATAACAGCCGGAAAAGGAGGAAGCCGTGGAAAACAAAAAGATTGTGATTGCCCTGGGCGGAAACGCTCTGGGGAATGACGTGGAAGAGCAGAAAGAGGCGGTTGCGAAGACGGCGGAGGTCATCGTCGATCTGGCGCAGCAGGGCTATCATCTGATCGTGACACACGGGAATGGACCGCAGGTCGGAATGATACAGACCGCAATGGATAACTTTGACAAAGATCTGGCGGCATCCAAGAAAGTTCCGCTTCCGACGAGCGTGGCCATGAGCCAGGGATATATTGGAATTGACCTGCAAAATGCCATCAAGTACGAGCTCTACAGAAGAGACCTTGACATGAAGGTTTCCACCATTCTTTCCCAGGTGGAAGTCGATGAGCAGGATGAGGCATTTGAACATCCTTCCAAGCCGATCGGAAGATTTATGACAGAAGAAGAAGCAAAAGAAAAAGAGGCAGAAGGGATCCGCTGCATGGAAGATGCAGGCAGAGGCTACCGCGTGGTGGTAGCCTCCCCGATGCCGAAACGAATCCGGGAGCTGGAGACCATCCGGACGCTGATGAACGCAGGGCACATTGTCATTACCTGCGGGGGAGGCGGCATCCCGGTGATTAACAAAGGAGGAAAACTTGTCGGTGTGAGCGCAGTCATCGATAAGGATAATGTAAGCAGCCTCCTGGCATCCAAAATCGGGGCAGATTATCTTGTAATTCTGACCGCGGTGGAAAAGGTTGCCATCAATTTTGGAAAGGAAAATCAGGAATGGCTGTCCGACCTCACGGTAGAACAGGCGAAAGAATACATTGCACAGGAGCAGTTTGCAAAAGGCTCCATGCTTCCTAAGATCGAAGCGGCGGTGCGTTTTGCCGAGTCCGGAGAGGGAAGAAGAACACTGATTACGCTGCTTGAGAAGGCAGCGGACGGAATCGCGGGAAAGACGGGTACAGTCATTCATATGTAAATCGGGAGAGATAGTATGAATATACCAGTAAATCTATTTATGTGGGTTTTGGCATGTCTGCCGATCATCGTACTGCTTGTGCTGATGATCAAGTTTCAGTGGGGAGCGACAGACGCAGCTCCGGTCGGACTTGCCATTACCGTATTCACGGGAATCGTATTTTATAAGGCAGATTTGAAAGTGATTGTATCGGAGGGGAGCAAGGGAATCTGGAATGCATTGACCATTCTGATCATTGTATGGACGGCAGTCCTTCTCTATCAGGTCGGGAACGAGACGAGGGCCTTCTTCGTCATCCGGGACGGTATGAGAAAGCTCCTTCCAAACGAATTGCTTTTAGTCCTGGCTATGGGATGGATCTTTGAAAGTTTCCTCCAGGGGATCACAGGATTCGGCGTGCCGGTGGCAGTCGGCGCTCCGCTTCTGATCGGGATTGGAGTCAAGCCGATGTGGGCGGTTATCATTCCGCTTCTTGGACAGTCCTGGGGCAATACCTTCGGGACTCTGGCGGCGGCGTGGGATGCCCTCGCCATGAGCGCCGGACTCAGCGCGGGAAGTAAGGAATATCTGATTACCGCATTCTGGACCGCACTCTTTATCTGGTTCTGGAACATGATCATCGGTATGACAATCTGCTGGTTTTATGGAAAAGGCAAGGCGATCCGCAAAGGCTTTCTGGCCGTGGTTCTGCTTTCGGTAATACAGGGAGGCGGAGAACTTCTGCTGACCCAGGTCAACACGACAATCGCATGTTTTGTTCCGGCCTGCATTTCTCTGATCGCCATTTTGCTGCTCGGGAGGCTTCCGGCGTTCCGAAAGGAATGGAGCGTGGAGGACAGCCGGGTTATGGAGCGGGGAAAAGATACACAGGAAACAGAGGAAAAACCGGAAGGTATGACACTGCTGCACGCATTTGTGCCGTACATCCTCTTATCCGTGATCGCGCTGGTTGTGCTTTTAGTGGAGCCGGTACATACCCTCCTCAGCAAGGTGCAGATCGGATTCTCCTTCCCGGAGACCGTGACCGGATATGGATATGTGAACGAGGCAGTGGAGAGTTTCTCACCATGGACACCGTTTACCCATGCGAGTATGTTCCTTTTTGTATCGGCCGTAATCGGAATGATCTACTATAAGAAAAAAGGGTGGATCCAGAAAGGCGGAATCGGCCGGATCTTTGTCAGGGCAGTCTCCATGACGATGCCGTCCGGCATGGCGATCATCGGACTGGTCATCATGTCAAAGATTATGGCAGGAACCGGACAGACCGAAGTCCTCGCAAATGGAATCGCAGGCGTGCTCGGAAAAGTTTACGTGATCCTTTCACCGTTTATCGGTCTTCTCGGATCATTTATGACCGGAAGCAATATGAGTTCCAATATCCTGTTCGCAGGCTTCCAGTCTACGACGGCGAACCTTCTGAATGTCGATCCGTCCATTGTTCTGGGTGCACAGTCATCCGGCGGCTCGATCGGAAGCGCCATCAGTCCAAGCAACATCGTGCTTGGTACAACAACAGCCAACATACTTGGAAGCGAAGGAAAGGTACTCAGAAAAATTATCGTTATCACGGTGCCTGCAGCGCTGATGATCGGTGTCTTTGTACTGGCACTGACCAGCCTGTAAGAAGGAGGATCACATGGAAGAGAAAGGATTTTTTCAGACAAGACCAGGAAGACTTACAATCGCGTTTTGTGTCATCATGGCGGCGTTTGTCCTCATGCTGACAGGACTTCATTTAGAGAATGACATCCTATGTCTGATCGGATTTATCATGACAGCGGCGGCGATGCTGTATTCCCCGATCGAAGGACATCTGTATGCACGTTTTAAAAATAAATAGAAAGGCGAGGTAACACACTATGGGAATTGAAGAAGTAACAGGAAGAATTGCAGAAAATCTGGAGCACCTGAAACAGTACACAGCCACACCTGGCGAAGGCTGTACAAGACTTCCTTTCACAAAGGAGGCAAGAGACGCGGCTGAGTACCTGAAAGGGCTGATGGAGGCTGCCGGACTGGAGGTCCGTGAAGATGCAGCAGGAAACGTGATCGGAATCATGAAAGGAGAAGACCCGTCACTTCCATGCGTTATGATGGGATCGCACTATGATTCGGTTGTAAACGGAGGAAACTTTGACGGAATCGCCGGCGTCATCTGTGCCATCGAAGTTGCAAGACAGCTAAAGGAAAAAGGCATCAAGCCAAAGAGAAACTTTGCTGTTGTCGGATTCTGCGATGAAGAGGGAATGCGTTTCGGTACCGGCTACTTCGGATCCGGAGCAATGCTCGGACACCGGGATGTAGAGTACTGTAAGAAATTTAAAGATACCGATGGCGTTTCCATTTATGACGCAATGAAAGGTTACGGACTGGATCCGGAGAAGATCGAGGACGCAAAATGGCCGGACGGATCCATTGGATACTTCCTTGAGGCCCATATTGAGCAGGGACCGGTTCTGGATGCTGAGAACATCGAAATCGGACTGGTTGACTGTATCGTAGGTATCCAGCGTTACATGGTGACTGTACATGGAAGATCCGACCATGCAGGAACCACACCGATGGATATGAGAATGGATGCTGTGGATGCTGCCACAAAAGTAATTTCCAAGATTGCTGACTGGGCAAGAGAAAAAGCAGACGGTACCGTTTCCACAGTCGGATATATCAACACCGTACCGGGCGGAATGAACATTGTGGCAGAAGAATGCCAGTTTACAGTGGACATCCGTTCCAAGAACAATGACAATATCAACGATATCGCAAACCGCATCCGTGCAGCACTGGACCGTGAGGTAAAGGCAATGGGCGGAAGCTACGATATCGAAACCAAACTGGTTATCACACCGGTTGACCTTTCCAAAGACATGCTCGGCATCATGGAAGAAAGCTGCAAGGAACATGGATACAGCTACAAATATCTTCCAAGTGGTGCAGGACATGACGCACTGGAAATCGGTCAGGTGCTTCCGACAGTGATGCTCTTTGTACCGAGCAAAGAAGGAAGAAGCCACTGCCCGGTAGAATTTACAAAATACAGCGATTTTGCAAAAGCTTCCACGATTATGACAGAGCTTGCCGAAAAGCTGCTTGCATAAGCATAGCAGAAAAATACCCAAGCCACACCGGCCGCGCTGCAGGATGTTCTGTGGCGCGGCTTTTTGCAACCATTGTTCCGGGGAGTGGACAGAAGGGGAAGCAGGGTATTTCATGACTGGTGAAAGCATGCTATACTGTAGATATTACGAAAAAGAAACGGATGAGGAATCATGGGATTTACAGTAGAAGATCTCCTGCGGACGGAAGAGTGCAGAGAGATGAAACTGCTTTGCGGGGAGCAGGGCCTGAAAAATGAAATCAAAGGGGTAACGATTATCGAAGCACCGGATATCGTCAAGTTTATCAACGGAGGTGAACTTCTGCTTACGGGACTTTATGCATTCAAATCCTGCAGCATAGAAGAGTTTGAGAATTACATTTCAGAATTCCGGAAAAAGAAAATCAGCGGGCTGATCGTAAAGAGGGGACGTCTTGTGGAGCAGGCGGACAGAAAGATCCAGCTTTTACAGGAGTACGCAAGGAAAAACCAGATCCCGCTTCTGGATGTTCCGTTCGGAATCTCGTTTCAGAAGATTCTGGCCATCGTTATGGAGCATCTGTTCAATGAGGAAGTCACGCAGTTAAAGTATTTCAAGACGACCCACGACAACTTTACGGCGCTGACTCTTGGAAACAGCGGCTCAGACAGTATGATCCGGGACATCCTCGACATGCTGGAAAAGCTGATCCGTAATCCGGTGGCTCTCTACAACCAGAACCGGACCTGCTATGCGTCTACGTCGGGTGAGACAAAAGATCTGGAGTTTCTTGAAAATCTTCAGGACTATGATCCGGAAGTGCTGACCAACTATCAGTACTGGAGACAGGAAGGCGAGGAAGTGCAGTATCTGATCCGGATCCGGCTCAATGTGGGTGTTCAGATGTATCTGGTAGTGACGGAGAGAACAGCACCGTTTACAAAGATGGACTGCATTGCTATCGAAAATGCCATTGTGGCGCTTCAGTACGAGTTTTCCAGACAGTTCGCCATCCAGGAACTGGAGAAGAAGTTCCAGAATGATATCCTGAATAATATTCTCAACGGCAAGGTAACGTCCGAGGCGGAGATGGAGAAAAGCGCAGGACTTCTTCAGATGGACAAGGACGGAACTTACCGGGTGATTGTTTTTGGCACAAAAAATGAGGGACATTCACAGAAAGACATCAATGAAAAGCTGATGCATGTCAGTTGTCTCGAGGAAGCGGTCAGAAGGTGTCTTCCGGATCTGAAGATTCACCGGGATCTGGATAAGATTGTTGCCATCAAGGAGGCAGATCCGACGAAAACCCAGGCGGAATGCAGAAAAGAGATGCAGGAAATCCTCAGCCGAGTGCAGGCGGAGATGAAGTATCAGAATAAGAATTTAAGCGTCCGGGCGGGCGTCGGAAGGATCGTAAAGGGGATTGAAAACCTTCCGGAATCCTACAAGGAGGCGGACGATGCGCTCTCCTTCATCGACATCGCAGGAGATATTTCCGGCGACGGGGATGCTTCTGTCATGATGTTTTCCGATTTTGGAATCTTTAAGCTTCTCTGCCAGCTGGATGATCCGCAGACGCTTATGGAATATATACCGGAGTCACTGCAGAAGCTGCTTCAATATAAGAAGCCGCAGCAGGAGGATCTGATTATTACACTGAAATCGTATCTGAAAAATAATCAGAATCTTTCCAAGACCGCGCAGGAGCTTTACGTCCATTACAAGACCGCGGCCTACCGGATCGAGAAGATCGCCCGGATCACGGGCATGGATTTTGACAATGCCAATGAGATGCTTGCCGTCCGGATCGGACTGGTCGTCTGCAAAATGATAGAAAATTACAACAAAAAGTAAAAGAAGAAGATGCTTTTAGGCAGTTTATCCAATCTGGATAAACTGCCATCTTTTTTTTATCATCTTCCGCCGATGTAATTTGTTAAATAATTATCTATACTGATCTCATAAGGAAGAGCCGGAAAGGAAGGGATTACGTGGAAGTTGATGTAAAAAAAGTCATGGAACATCTGGACGAAATCTATCAGTGCGGTGCAAAGCCGGACGGCACTTTTACAAGAATGGCATACTCCGAAGAGGATAAAAGAGGAAGAGCACTTTTCCGGAGCTGGTTTGAAAAACTTGGAATTCCGACACGGGTGGACGAGGCAGGCAACCTGATTGCCCGCATGGAAGGATCCGATCCGTCACTGCCGGCGATTCTTGTCGGCTCCCACCTGGACACGGTGCCGGACGGAGGAAAGTACGATGGAGCAGTCGGATGTATGGGAGGGCTTGCCGTATGTGAGACACTCAAAGCGGCGGGACAGATGCTCCGCCATCCGCTGGAAGTCATCGTCTTTACCGATGAGGAAGGCTTCCGATTTGGAAGCGGCCTGACGGGAAGCAGCGCCATCTGCGGAGAAAAGCTGGATATCAGTCCGGATGATCTGGATATGGACGGAAGAACGAGACGGGAAGTCTTTGAAAGCTGCGGAATTGACATTGAACGTATTCCGGAGGCAAAACGGGATCCGAAGTCCATTCACTGCTTTATCGAGCTTCACATTGAGCAGGGAGGAACCCTTGATAAAAACCAGATTCCGGTAGGAATCGTATCCTCCATTGCAGGCGTGAGCCGGTACGAGGTGACTATCACAGGCGAGGCAAACCACGCAGGAAGTACGATGATGGAGGACAGAAAGGATGCCCTTGTAGCAGCATCGCAGTTTATCGCAGAAGTGCCGAAGACCGTGAAGGCCTGCGGCAACCCATACACCGTAGCGACGGTGGGGACGATCCGGGTGACACCGAATTCTGTCAATGTGGTGCCGGGTACCTGCACATTCCAGCTGGAGATCCGGGATCAGCATGCGGAAGTTATGAAAGAGATCGAGACGAAGATGTTTGCATATCTGAAGGAGATCTGTGAAGAGGGAGGCTATACTTACTCCGTTTCCCCGATTTCCTACCACGCGCCGGCCCCGATGCACGAGGCGGTCAAAGGCGCGATCGAGCGGGCCGTGAAACGGACCGGAACGAAGTACACGGTGCTCCCAAGCGGAGCATTCCACGATTCCCTGCTGATGACAGGGTTCGTACCGACGGGCATGATTTTCGTGCCGAGCGAAAAAGGAATCAGCCATTCCAGATATGAATTTACAAAAGAAGAAGATATCGGACGCGGCTGTAATGTATTACTGGAAACTGTTTTAGAAGCAGACAATATGAAAATGTAATGAAAAAGAATAGAAAGGAGAACATCTTATGGAGAAGAAAAAAATTGGAATCATCGGCGGAGGAATTTCCGGAACATGTCTGGGCTATCATTTAAGCCTCTATGACAACGCGGAAGTGATCGTATTTGAAAAAGCTACGATCGGCGGAGCTTCCACAGCTAAATCCGCAGGAACAGTATGTCTTTTTGATGACTCTCTGAAAAACAGATACTGGGACGTAAGACTTTACGGATTTGAATCCTATCTGAAAATGGAAGCGGAAGAAAAAGGATCCGCTGGATTTGACAAGACCGGCACACTCGTTGTCGCTACAAACGAGCAGGTAGAAGCAACAATCAAAACCGGTATCGCACTTGCAAAAGCAGCAGGATATTCAGGTGAATATATCACAGATAAAGACAGAATCAAAGAGATTCTTCCGGACATCTCCACAGAAAATATTCTTGGAGCCGGATATACACAGGATGACGGCTACTTTGACGGAACCATGATCTCCAACACTTATGCAAAGAAACTGCAGAAAAACGGCGGAGTGATCAAGACCGGCGTAAAAGTGACAGAAGTCATTGTGAAAGACAATAAAGTCAAAGGATTAAAGACAAGCGAAGGCGAAGAATATGAATTTGACTATGTTGTAGACTGTACAGGACCATGGAGCAAATTTACAGGGGAACTTGTAGGTCTGGATGTACCGATCTGGCATACAAAAGCCGAGGCATTCTTCCTTTGCCCTCCTGGAAAGAAACTCAGCTACACATTCCCGGTACTGAAATATCCGGAATTCTATGCTTTAAGAGCGGGAGACAACATCTTTATCTGCAAATCCCACCTCTCCATGGATCTGAACAATCCGATGCATGCAGGACAGTGGGATCCGGATAAACTTCCGGAAACAGGCGGAACAGACGATTACTTTATCGACTTCCTGCTTGATCAGCTTGAAGTAAAAGTTCCTGGAATCGTAGACAGCGGTCTTGTATCATCATGGCTGTCTTACCGTGCAGAGCCGAAGGATTTCCTTCCGATTCTTGGAGAAACTCCGGTAGAAGGATACATCCTTGCTACAGGCTACGGCGGAAATGGTGTCATCGAAGCACCGGCAGCAAGCCGTGATCTTGCAAAACTGATTATGCGCGGCGAGTCCACTCCGTTACTGGAAGACTGGGCATTCAAACGTCTGCTTTAATTTTAGATAAAAATCTGGTGCAGTCCGGCAGTGAAGTTTCTTCGCGGCCGGACTGCTGTGAAAATTTCAGGAGGAAAACATGGATATAGCGGTTCTTATTAAACAGGTACCTGTTTCAAACAATGTATCAGTAGATCCGGAGACACATGCCCTCATCCGTGCAAGTGCAGAGGGAATGATCAATCCGGCTGACTTAAATGCAATCGAAGAAGCCATGATGCTCAAAGAGCAGACAGGCGGAAAGGTTGTAGTTTTCACGATGGGCCCTCCGGATGCCGAAAAGGCACTTCGTGAGGCAATGGCACACGGCTGTGATGAAAGCTGCCTGATCACAGACAGGGTAGTAGCAGGAGGCGATACGATTGCGACAGCAAGAGTACTGGCCGAAGCAATCAAAAAATATGGACAGTTCGATCTGATTCTTGGCGGCGCTCTGTCTGCGGACGGAGCAACAGGTCAGGTTGGAGCAATGGTTGCGGAATGTCTTGGAATTCCTCACATCTGTGAGATTCAAAGCATCAAGTATGATGAAGCTGCTCCGGACAAAATCGAAGCGGTGAAAAAAGTATACGGGGAACGTTTCCTTGTACGTACTTCGCTGCCGGCAGTACTGTCTGTAAACTTTGGATGCAATGTGCCAAGACTTGCTACACTTCGTAGTACAAGAGCGGCAAAGAACAAACCGCTTGCTGTCTATACTAACGCGGACCTGAATCTTCCGGAGGACCAGGTCGGAATTAAAGGTTCTCCGACAGCAGTCATCGATTCCTTCGAACCGACAGGAGGAAGAATGGCAGAAATGCTGACCGGAACACCGGAAGAACTGGCTGTGAAACTGAAAGACCTGATCGATGAGGAGAAAGGAAATTTATAATGGCTAATGGAATTTGTATTTTCGCAGAAAATTATAATGGAAAATTAGAGCCGGCTTCTGCAGAACTTGTCTCCGCGGCACGTCTGATTCAGGAAACAACAAAAGAGCAGATCAGCGCGGTTGTTGTGGCAAAGGACTGCGACGGTATTATTGAAGAATTAAAAAATATTGGCGTAGAGAAAATATACGCTGTAAAGACAGATCATGATATCCTTTTTCAGGATGATGCTGCAAGTCAGGTACTTGCTGATATGATCAGAAAGATAGATCCGTCTTCTGTTCTGATTCCGGCGACACCGGCAGGACGTTCCATATTCTCAAGAGTAGCGATGAAATTAAACTGCGGACTGACCGCAGACTGTACAGAGCTGCTGGTGGGCACAAAAGAGGATGGAGCCTACTATATTAAACAGAACAAACCATCTTATGGAGAAAACGTTTTTGTTACCATCGTTACAAGAGACGGATACTATCCTCAGATGATGACAGTACGTCCGGGTGTTTACACAATCCCGGAAAAGTCAGAGGGAAACGCGGAAGTTGTCTACATGGATGATATTCAGATCCCGGAATCCAGAATTGAGATCGCGGAAATTCTGCCTCAGGAAGATTCTACAGACAGCATTCTCTCCGCGGAGATTGTTGTCGTAGGAGGAAGAGGAACTCTGGAAGACGATAATTTTGAACTTGTAAAACAGTTTGCGGATAAGATTGGAGCTGCTATCGGCGGTACCCGTCCGATGGTAGATACAGAGACAATTCCGTTTGACCACCAGATCGGTCAGACCGGACTGACAATCCGTCCGAAAATCTGTATTTCTCTTGGTGTATCAGGAGCAATCCAGCACACAGAGGGTATCAAGGATACCAAACTTTTTGTTGCAGTTAATACCGATGAGAATGCGGCGATCTTCAAAGTGGCTGATTATGGAATGGTAGCCGATCTCCGTGAGGTTCTGGAAAATTATCTGAAACTGTAGTACAATACAACTGAGGTGAGACAAATGGAATTATTAGAATTAATGAGAACAAGACACAGCATCCGCAGCTATGGCGATGCGCCGGTATCTGAGGAAGACATCACAAAAATCCTTCAGGCAGGAATGCTTTCCGCGTCAGGAAAAGCAATTCGTCCATGGGAGTTTATCGTCGTGACAGATAAAGATGTCCTGCAGAAAATGTCCGACTGCCGGGCAGGATCTGTGAAGATGCTCAAAGAAGCAGCCTGCGCTATCGTGGTAGTCGGCAATGAGGACGCATCAGATGTCTGGATCGAGGACTGCTCCGCAGTGATGAGCAACATGCATCTGATGGCTCATGCACTGGGACTTGGCAGCTGCTGGGTACAGGGAAGACTCAGAAAAGCAGAGGACGGAAGAGACACGGAAGCATTTGTACGGGATATTCTCGGATATCCGGAAAACTACAAGCTTCAGGCGATTCTTACGGTCGGAGTGCCGGCGGAGGAAAAGAAACCTTATGAGTTAAGTGATCTTCCGACAGAGAAGATTCACTACGGAAAATTCTGATAAAACCCGGTGTCATGCGGGGTGGATCTGTACAGAAAACTGTATAAATCCACCCCGCTTTTTTTGCGTTTTTTTGCGGTTGACAAACGGTATTTTTCGTGATATGTTTAGGACAATTTCGTTATAAACAAGAAGAGAAATCAAGGTGAAAGGCGGTGGAGAATATGGATCTGGTCAAGAAGGTGATAGTGCTTGTCTGCAGTATCATCCTGGTAGGGTTTACCCTGACCGATTTCCATTCTGTCATTGCGGAGGATCCGGCGTATGCCGGACATCTTTTTGTCAATAAACCGGAGAAGCAGACACTCACAGCACACGAGAAGAAAAGCCATCCTGATTCGGACGCCAACAGAGAAGAAGCCGGAATTATGTGGAAGTATCTGAGAAGTGGAAAACAGAAAGCGGCCAGAGGACTGGCACTTTCCACGATCTTTCTGGCCGGGTCGGCTGCTGCATTGTTCCGGATTTTTGAAAACCGGCATTATCTGGGAGGTCTTCTCCTTCAGGTAGTTTATATGGCACGGTTCCTTTATGAACTGTCAGTGCAGAAAGACAAGGACGGCAAGAAAAGAACTTCCGCACGGAGGCTTCTGCTTTCGTTCCAGGACAGTTCAAAAATATAAGGAAGACGTGAAAGGAATTAAGGGAAAACCATGGAACGGTTTATGAATTTTATAAAGCGTCAGTCACCGGGGCTTGTCATCACATCAGGGTTTGCCATTGTGATTTTCATTGGAGCTCTGCTGCTTTTGCTTCCGTGTTCCGTGAAGGACGGGGCGACAGTGACATTTGTGGACGCACTCTTTACATCCACGAGCGCAGTCTGTGTAACCGGACTGATAGCCATTGATACGGCAGATCATTTTACTGCGATTGGACAGGCTGTTGTAGCACTGCTGATTCAGATCGGAGGTCTTGGAGTGACATCTGTCGGAGTCGGAGTTATGATCGCGGTAGGACACCGCGTCAGCTACAGGAGCCGGACACTGATCAAAGAGGCACTTAATGTGGATACCTACAGTGGAATTGTGAAGTTTGTAAAAGCGATTCTTCTGACGACGTTGTTTTTTGAAAGTTTGGGAGCAATTTTAAGCTTTATCGTATTCAGTCAGGATTATCCGACACTTCATGCCCTTGGAATCAGTGTATTCCATTCCATTGCGGCGTTTAACAATTCGGGATTTGATATTCTGGGCGGATTGAGAAATCTGATCCCGTATCAGGAGAATGTCCTGCTGAATCTGACCACCTGCGGATTGATTTTCTTTGGCGGTATCGGTTTCCTTGTCATTATGGATATTCTGAAGCAGAGAAAATTCAAGAAGCTTATGTTTCATTCAAAAGTTGTACTGACAACAAGTATTGTCCTGATTATTGTAGGGACAGTCCTGCTAAAGCTGACCGAGCACATCACATGGCTTGGCGCGTTGTTTCACAGTGTTTCGGCGAGAACAGCAGGTTTTTCAACATATCCGATCGGAAGCTTCAGCACAGCCGGACTCTTTGTCCTCTGTGTTCTGATGTTTATCGGTGCTTCTCCGGGATCAACCGGAGGCGGTATCAAGACGAGTACATTCTTTACCCTTGCACAGGCAGTCCGGAGTATGTTTTCAAAACGTGCGGTTGGCGCATTTAAGAGAAGCATCTCAAAACAGAATGTCAGCAAGGCGTATGCGATCACACTGCTTTCTGCAATTGTCGTGGTCGTAGCGGTATTTTTGATGTGCATTATTGAGCCGGATATCGACTTTATGAAAATCCTTTTTGAAGTGATTTCGGCGTTTGGTACCGTAGGACTTTCTACCGGCATTACGCCGGATTTGAGTGATCCGGGGAAATTGATCATTATCCTTGTCATGTTTATTGGAAGACTCGGAGCTATGACCCTGATCACCATGTGGGTAAACCGGCCGGAGCCGAATATCCGGTATGCGGAAGAACAGATTTCAGTTGGTTAAGAGAAAGGAATAAAATAGAGATGAAAAAGAAAGCATCAGCAAAAACTTTTGGAGTGATCGGGCTGGGACGTTTTGGTATGGCGCTTGCCATGACGCTTGCAAAAGGCGAGAAAGATGTCATTGTTATTGACGAAAATGAAAGTAAAGTAAGAGAAATGAGACCGTACACGGATTATGCATTTGTGACAAGCAATTTGAATGAAGAAAGCCTTCGGGAGGCGGGCATCCAGAATTGTGACGTGGTAATTGTCTGCATTGGTACGAATGTAGGAGTTGGAATATTAACAACACTTAGTGTCATTGAGATGGGAGTACCAAGAGTGATCTCCAAGGCGCTTAGTACAGAACAGGGAGCGGTTTTGAAAAAGATCGGTGCAGAGGTTGTCTATCCGGAAAAGGATATGGCATATTTCCTCGGGAAACGTCTGATTTCCGATAATTTTCTGGACTTCATCCATCTGAATGACAGCGTAGAGATCCGGCAGGTACGTGTATCCGGAAGCGCGAGCGGAAAGAGTATTGAAAAACTTGCTCTTCGGAAACACTATCAGTTGAATATTATCGCTTTGGAAAGAGAGAATAAGACAACGATAGAGATCCACCCGGAAGACACTCTCAGAGAAGGCGATATCATTTCTGTAATCGGAAAGGTCGAAGATATCGACGCTTTTGAAAATCAGCTTTAACAGATAAGATAAAAGGTTCTCCTGACAGGAGAGCCTTTTTCGATGTGCAGAACAGTCAAAAAAGAGGTGCATTGTGAGCTGATTTCTATATAATAGAAAGCAGGAATGAAAGGAGTGAAACAGACGATGGAAAAGGAAATCTTGTTTGGCGCTGCATACTATCCGGAGTACATGCCGTATGAAAGAGTAAAAGAGGATATCCGGATGATGAAAGAAGCGGGAATGAATGTGGTGAGAATTGCGGAATCTACATGGAGCACGTTGGAACCGGAAGATGGTGTATTTGATTTTTCCTATATCGACCAGGTTATAGAAGAAGCCGGTAAAGCCGGAATGAAAGTGATTATCGGGACACCGACCTACGCGGTACCGTCATGGCTTTGCAGGAAAGATCCGGGTGTACTGGTAGAAACCGGACAGGGAGAGTCTTACTACGGAAGAAGGCAGATTTTCAATCTCCTCAATCCGACCTTCCGATGCCACGCAGAGCGGGTTATCCGAAAGCTGGCGGAACATACGGCCGGAGCCGGACCGGTAATAGGATTCCAGATTGATAATGAGACAAAACACTACGGAAATATGGGCAGGGAGATACAAGCCGCATTCAGAAAGGCCATGGAAGAAAAATTTCAAACCACGGAGAATCTGAACAAGGCCTTCGGACTTGCATACTGGAGCAACTCGATTCATAACTGGGAGGATTTCCCCGACATGAGAGGCTGTATCAACGGCGGTCTTGCCTCTGAGTTTTCTGCGTTTCAGAGAAAGATGGCAGCGGATTATCTGATGTGGCAGGCGGATCTGATCCGGGAATACAAGCGGGAAGATCAGTTCATTACCCACAATCTGGATTTTGAATGGAAGAAATTCGGGGCCGATATCGCGCAGGACGGCTATTCCTACGGGGTGCAGCCGGACATTAACCATTATGAGGCAGCAAAAGCGCTGACCCTTGCAGGTACGGATATTTACCATCCGACACAGGACGATCTGACCGGAGCAGAGACGGCCTTTGGCGGAGATTCGGTCCGAAGTCTCAAAGACAGCGGATATCTTGTTCTGGAATGTCAGGCACAGGCTTTTAAATACTGGACGCCGTATCCGGGGCAGCTGAGACTTCAGGCATACAGCCATCTGGCATCCGGTGCCATCGGAACACTTTACTGGAACTGGCACTCCATTCACAGCGGATATGAGACATACTGGCGGGGAGTTTTAAGCCATGATCTGGACACGAATCCGGTCTACGAAGAAGCCGCTGTTATTGGAAAAGAATGGTCAAAACTGGGAGAAAAAATCAACGGACTGCAAAAAAAGAACGAGATTGCCCTTGTAATTGACAACCATTCGATGTCAGCATTGAACTGGTTCCCGATTGATAAGGATCTCAGTTACAACGACGTTGTAAGGTGGATGTATGACAGCCTTTATGAGATGAATCTGGAGTGCGATGTGGTGGATGTCCGGGCGTTGGACCCGTCCAGATATAGGATGATTGTGACGCCGACGCTTTACAGTGTGCCGGAGGAGATGCTGAAAAAGCTGGAGACATTTGTCAGAAAGGGAGGCGTTCTGGTCAGCTCTTTCCGATCCTTTGTGGCGGATGAGTACCTCAGAGTGTACCATGACAAGGCACCGCATATCCTGCACGAATGCTTTGGAATGAGCTACAATCAGTTCACCGAGCCCGGGCGTACCCGGCTGAAAGGGAAGGAGGTCCGGTATTTCGCGGAACTTTTGAAAATGGAGGGAGCCGAAAGCATGGCGGACTATGAGCATAAATACTGGGGCCGGTACGCGGGAATGACGCATCACACGTTTGGAGAAGGACATGCATATTATATGGGATGCTGGACCTGCAAAGAAACGCTGAAAGAACTGTACCGGAAGGCAGCAAAATCCGCCGGAATCTTCTGCCCGGAACTGGCCTGGCCGGTGACAGTAAGAAGCGGAGTGAACCGGGAAGGGAAACAGATTCATTATCTGCTGCATTACAGCGAAGAGGAACAGGAAATTCTCTGCCCGTATGATAATGCCGTAGATCTGCTGACCGGGAAATCATACCGGAAAGGGGAGCCAATCTGTCTTTCGGACTGGGATGTGAAAATACTGGAGGAAGCGTAGATGAAAGCGTTTTTATATACGACAACAGAACAAGTCGAATTTTCCGGAATTTGCTCAGGATTCATGACAGGACATTGCCGGTTCTGTATGGCCGGGACGGTTAAAAATGAAAGAAACTCTATTTTCTCCGTAGCATATCAGGTCCGAATACGGTTATAAATGGGAATTTCTTTTTTTAATCCGTAGTAAAGCAAGTTCTAATACGGTGCGAATAATAGAAAATGGATTTGTAACCGTAGTAAATTGGATCGGGATACGGTTTAAATATAAGAAAATATATTTTTGACCGTACAAACCGCACCTAAAATACGGTTGTAATATGGAAAAATCAATTTGCAACCGTAGAGACCAGGTAAAAAATACGGATGAGGGAGCAATAAGTTTGTTTTTAACCGTACCAGCTTCAATAAAATCAGGTTTTGAAGCTAAAAACTTGATTTGTAACCGTAGAGGAATGCTTGCAGGGGGCAGGACGCATTCACATGTTTTAATAAAATTGAAAAATCTATGTAACGAAATCATCCTTTTTCGGATATATGGGCACAAAGGAGGTGAGGGGGAAGATGCAAAGTTTCCACCTGGCTGTGTCAGATCGCGAAACATCTCTGGTATCAGGAACTGGCGAGGCGCAGGCGGAAAGGCACCAGTGAATTAAATGAAAAGCTTGCCTCCTCCGGCGCAGATCTGTCCGAGACTGTCTCTATCAGGGAAGAGAAGATGGAACTGTTCAGGAAAGTGCACATTCTGGACGAGACTGCGAAGGAGGTTGTGTTTCTCAGGCTTACAGGAGCCTTTTCCTTCCGGGAGATCGGAGACATCTTCGGGAAAAACGAAAACTGGGCCAGAGTGACATTTTATCGGGCGAAACAAAAACTTGTGAAAGGATGATGAAGTATGAAATTAAATTGTGAAATAATCAGGGATTTACTGCCGAGTTATATTGATGGACTGACAAGCCAGGAGAGCAACAGACTGGTTGAGGAACATCTGGAAAGCTGTGCAGAATGCAGAGAATATCTGAAGGAAATGCAGGCGGATCTTTCATCAGAGGCTTCTGTAGAAAAGAACAAGAAAGCCATCCGGCCATTCCGAAAGCTGAACCGGAGGGTAAAGCAGAGGATTGCGGCAGCGGCTGGAGCTGCGGTACTGGTCTGTGTGGTTCTCTTCGGAGTAGGAACGTGGTACTATGGCCGCACATGGACTGCGGATTCCTCGGATGTCAAGATGAGCGTGGAAGCCTCGGGGAGCATTGCAACATTAAGATTCACCCCACAGGAGGACACAGTCCTCTATGTAGAGGCAGATGAAAACGAGGAAAATACGATTGTGATTACAGAAGGATACCGCAATCCGCTGAAAAAGGTATATCAGAAATCCGCCTATTATGGCTATACATTTATTGATAAAAATACCGTGATGGGGCTGAACGGAAAAAGCACAAAAATTGACGAGGATGATGTGCTGACCATCCGGTATGAAGATAAGACAGAAACAATCTCCATGCAGGAACTGGCAAAAGAAGCGCTGGCAAACAATCCGGAACGGACATTCTCTGAATAGAGAATGTCCGCCCGGTCGTTGGGAACAGAAGGGCGGACAAAAGATGAAATAGAGTAAAAGATCAGACGAAAAAAGTACTTTACAATCCTGTAGATATATTGTAAACTCTTGGTTAGTTATTGCTAACCAAGAAAAGACTTGCAGGAGGTACTATGACAATATTAAATCTGATTATGACTGTTATTTCATTGATACTGCTGATCCTCTGTATTATGGCACCCTTTCGGAAAAGCGGTGCGGCAAGAGGACACCAGATGATTCAGGCGGTTTTAAAGCCCCACACGATCTATGGGATTCTCCTCCTTGTGACATCACTTGTCCACGGAATTCTCTCCGGAAACAACCCGGCGATGATGAGCGGAAAGCCGGCATGGCTCTGCCTGTTGATTCTTCTGATTTTCTCGGCGTTCAAAGGCAAGATGAAGACCAGAAACTGGATCAAAATCCACAGAGTACTTTCAGTATTGCTCTGCCTTCTGATTGTGGTACATATTGTACATGCCATTGTAGTATAAAAGCTACGGTTGGAAATGGAAAAGGCAGCGGATGAACATTGTACTTACACAGTGCGTATGGTACAATGGATAAAAGAGCAGAAATACAAGTTGTTCAAGTTTTAGCAACAGATACGACCCTCGAAGCGGCAACTTCGGGGGGGTCTTTTACGAGAGGGGCTGTTTTTATGTTAAAGAAAACCGTACTTTCCGGATGCGCAGCAGGAATCTTTCTGGCAGTATTGGCAGGAACAGTTGTGACAGGGGTAAAAAGTCCGATTGAAAGCCAAATTGCACCGGGACTGAAAAAGGAAGCAAAAGAGATGAAGTCCTTTTTTCGCTCGCCCGAATCAGAAACAATGATTGCTGAAATACAGAGAAATCTTACAACATCACATACCGGAGAAGAAAATTCCGTGGAACTCTATGAGGGCCTGGCGTTTGAACCGAAAAAAGCGTATGAAGTTTACACATTAAAAAGTGAACACGTTATTCGTGAATTTGACCAGAATGGCACGTTTAAGGATAATATATCCGAAGAATATGTATTACAGGTACCGCTCAGCAACAGCCAGAATGAACTGGTCGGCCTGACCTTGTTTTATCAGGAGCAGGGAGGTTTTGAATTAGTCGCCTATGGAGAAATGGAAGAAAAGCAGGAAGTCCTGACAGATATGGAAGAGTTAAACGCACTTGTAAACGGTCAGGAAGAACTGAGAGGGCAGAAAGAAATCAAAGATGCAAAAACAGTTGTTCTGTATCAATATAATACATATGCAATTTATATCGAGACAGCAGACGCAGAATATATGATTCCGATTTCGGCCAACAACGTCATGACACAATTAGAAGAAAACAGAATTTATACAGCAGAAGAATTTATAGATGTGCTGCGATTGACTTCCAGTGAAGATATAAACAGCGAAAACCCGCTAACCTTAAAGGTTGGCGGGTTTCGCTGTTTATAAGTTATCTAAAGGAATGAGAGTAAAGTGCGGCACTTTGAAGTGCCTTACTTTATGAGGGGGGAGATAGTGATTTGTTTATCAACTATCTGATTCTTAGTATAACCAGAAAATGTGTCTAAAATATGTGCAGATCATAAAAGAAAACGAAATTTTCTTAATAGAGGATTAAGATTTGCTGGTAGATACTGGATATACCGGGGTGAAACAGGGGTTTTTGAGTAGAAATCCCGGTGGCAATCCGTTAGGAAAAGTCAAGGACTGTCTGGTGTTGGAAAAACAATATGATAAAAATGTGTAAAAATGAACACGAAATTCCTTAAAAAATGTGTAATAATAACACAGAAGGGAGCGTGATGGGACTTGAAAAGAACTGCAACAGAAAATCTGCTTAGATGGAAAGAGAGCAAAGAACGTAAGCCGCTCATCCTAAAAGGGGCAAGGCAGGTAGGAAAAACGTGGTTAATGAAAGATTTTGGCAATCGCTACTATGCTAGTTATGCATATTTTAACTTCAATGAGGAAGAAGAATTGAAATCGATTTTTGAGAAAAATAAAAATCCGAAGCGAATTGTAGAATTACTTAGTATGCTTACAGGAGAAAAAATTGTACCGGGCGAGACGCTGATTATTCTGGATGAAGTACAGGAATGTCCGGAAGCGCTGAATTCTTTAAAATATTTCCGGGAGAGTGCAAATGAGTACCATGTTATGGCAGCAGAAAGTCTGCTTGGAATCTTGCTTGCAAAATCGAAATCCTATCCGGTAGGGCAGGTTAATCTGCTTAATATAGAACCGTTGAAGTTCGATGAGTTTCTTGCTGCTTTGGATGAATCCCTGTATGAATATTATTGTGGAATAGAAATCGGTACTCAAATTGAAGAAATTTTTCTAAACACAATGGAAAAATAAACAGTGGCCGCATTTTGATGGTTTTTCGGAGTATAGTGACACAGCTTGCAAAAGAGAATGAGAAATTTATATATGGTGTGGTTAGAGAAGGGACCAGAACACCCTCTTCCTGTATTTGACCGGCTTGATGCATTCAAGTTATTCCTTATGGATACGGGGCTTTTGAAACATATGGTGGGTATTGATAATTCAGCCATACTTTTAAAGGCCGATTATCAATTCAAAGGTGCGCTGACAGAAAACTATGTATTGCAACAGCTGAAAGGTCAGTTCTCAGTAGAGCCAAGATACTATTCCACTTCACGGGAGGAGATCGACTTTATTGTTCAGCATGGGATGGAAACCGTGCCGATTGAGGTGAAGGCAGGGGCAGATAAGTCAGCGGCTTCTTTTAAAAATTATATAAAAAAATACAACCTATGCGGTACGTCTATCAAAAAGAGAATATCGAAAAGATGGTACAATTACCAATATTCCGCTTTATCTGGCAGGAAAACTTCCGGTATTTTTAGATTAGTTGCCTGATTGCATTGTTTATTTAGAAAGGCCTTCGGTTATCAGGTGTTCTGATAACCGGAGGCTTTTTGTGAAAAGTGAGGACTGGAGTATATTCCAGAAGCAAATGAAAATGACTTGTCATTGCCCAAAATACCCCGGGAAGAGACCGTGACAGAAACTCTTCCCGGGTTTTTACGCATCCAGACTTGCGGGCGATTCTTATGATTCCTTCAACTCCGGCAGATATTCCGTAATAAATCCCTCCACGGAGGCTGCTCTGGCAGCTCCCTTGACCCAGGTTGTAAGAAGATCCAGATCCTGCTCTTCAAGAATACGTGTGCGCAGATTGTCAGGCACACGGCCAAGATCTTCTAAAATCGAGAGTACAGATTCCGCTTTCCCCTCTGCTTTGCTTTCTCGTCTGGTTGCCTGCACGTCATAGTATTCAAAGTGATCGAAAAACATTTTTAAATCCCTCCGTTCAATCTGATCTGTGAAAGTGCCGATCTCTTCTTTCGGGATATTCAGGCGGTGCAAAAAGGCGGCAACGATCTTTGAAATCAGCTTCAGGAGAGTCTGTGGAGAGTCCCGGCTGATATTCTCAAAGTAGTCGTCCGGAATTTCTTTCAGCTCGTGAAAATCGGCGGCACTTCTTAGTTTGTCAATCAGCATGATCAAAGACAGTTCATCCTCTTTTTCAATAAGTTCCTGATTAGAATAGCGGGAGAGCGGTACAACCAGATACTGAAAGTTTGGAATATATTCTCCCAGAAGATCGGAAAGTGCAGTACGCTCTTGAAAGTTTTTGACGGCTGTCCAGTTCTGTTCCCCATCATAAAAGACAATCGGAAGAACCGGAGGATACCGGAATCTTTTTAAAGCTGTACATCCGGGCTGCTTCTTTTCCGCTTCTGAGGCATAATCTGTCAGGATCAGGACAATATACCGAAGAATCCGGAAAGACATATCATAGTCCACCTTGGTCTGATGCTCGATCAGCGTGATCAGATAAAGCGTGTCCATTTCCCCCTGATTTTTCAGATGAATCTTCTTGACCGTATCGGAATCCCGTTCTTCCTGCCACATGGAGATGAAGCGGTTTGTGACATCTTCAATATCTTCCGGCTGGACATCTTTTAAAAGTTCAATATCCGTATATCCCCGAAGAAACTGGGCACAGAGGATGGGATCGCCGAAAATGAGTTTGGCGCTGCTGTCTTTGAATTTTCTGTTTTGACTGGTAGTTTTTGTTGTTTGCTCTGTTTGTCTGCTGGTCATAAATCTCCTTTCCGAAGGGAGCAAAGACAAACAGACAGACATTGAAATTAATTCTATTGTACCAGTGAATAAAGTGAAATACAATAAACAGCAAGTCCTTTCTATTCTGTTTTCTCTGTTCCCGTCTGTAAAAATGAATCATTGAAAAATATGGCCGAACGGCCGGAAATCAAAGGACAAAAAGAATAACTTTCCTGATTTGATTAGGGACAGTATATACCCGGAAGAGGGGAAAAGCAAGGAGAAAACGTCTATTCATAGCATATTCCGATAGTTATGACAAAAAAATAAGGCAGAAACAACGAAAAGCTGCACCTTTTTTGAAGTTCAAACCGTCTTTATTTAATAGAGGGACAAAAGATGGGGAGCAGTAGGTGCAAGGAGGAATTAACATGAAGGAAAAAGTGACATTGAAGATACAGGGGACAGAAATCAGGGAGTTTGAGATGTATATGTATGAAAGAGAAAATGCAGAGGCGACAATCCGGAAATATATCACGGATCTGAAGTGCTTTTTTTCGTTTCTTGGGGAAGAGCGGGAAGTGGACAAGCCGCGGCTTCTTTCTTATAAAGAATGGCTTCTCGAGCATTATGCAGTAAACAGTGTGAATTCCATGCTGGCGGCTCTGAATCAGTTTTTGATATTCTGCGGATACTGCGAGCTTAAAATCCGGCGCGTAAAAACACAGAAGAACCTGTTTTTGCAGGAGGAGAAAGAGTTGACCCGGAAAGAGTACAAACGCCTGGTGCAGACAGCGAGGGCGGAGGGAAAGGCACAGCTTGCCCTGTGCATCGAAACCATCGCTGTCACCGGAATCCGGGTCAGCGAACTGAAATATTTTACGGTGGAACAGGTGAAAAAGGGCAGAATCGAGGTACACAACAAAGGAAAATACCGGAGAATCTTCCTGACGGGAAGCATCCGTAAAAAACTGCTGATATATGCGGCAGCGCGGAAAATCCGGTCAGGATGTATTTTCGTGACGAAAAACGGAAAGCCAAAAGACAGGAGCAATCTCTGGAGCGAGATGAAAGCGTTGAAAGAAAAGGCGGGAGTCAGCAGCGAGAAAATCTTTCCGCACAATCTCCGCCACCTGTTTGCAAGAGTCTACTATCAGACAACCAAAGACCTTACAGGACTTGCGGATGTCCTCGGACACAGCAGCCTGAACGTGACAAGAATCTACACCTCCAATACAGGAGAACTCTATCAAAGACAGCTCGATCGCATGACCGTATTGCAGGTTTAAGAGGGAAAAGGGGAAAATAAAAAACACCACATAATATCAATTATGTGGTAATACAAAGTCGGCCTATCTCATCTAGTCACCAGTTTTTAGTTTTCTGCCCTATTTTATAGCAAAAAACGTACTGCGTCAATGCAGTGACGGAAGATTTCACAATTTTTATGCATCAAAATAACACCCGCCTTTTACATATCATCTGAAAAATCGACGGGACACCGAAAAACAGGACTTCACTTTTTAATTAAGGAAAAGCCATGTACCACATAATTGATATTATGTGGTTGTTTGCGTTCTATGGAATGAGGCAGAGGAAAGATATGGAAAATAGATGCAGTAGCCTGAAACGGGGAGACATCATAATCTCACCCCAGAGGATGAAATTTATAAACCATGGAATTCTGTTTGTAACGGAGGAAGGAAAGCCCGACAGCCTGGATGAAGACCGGATCCTGCTGGCCTGTATTGAGCAGAGCGGGAAGGACGGCACAATCCGGACCCGGCTTCCCGTGGAAGAGGTTACGTCTGATACGGAAGGACGCTTTTTCCTCGGCACGATTTACGGTACACGGTGCGAAATCCAGACGAACCGGATGGGCGCCACGGCGGGGGAACTGCTGATGGAAATTGTCCGGCATTATCCCTGGCTCTGGATCGGGGATCATGAGTGCCTGGACTCCGGGGACAGGAAGAAATGGCAGGAATTACAGAATATGGTGGAACAAATGCGTGCCTGCAGTATTTTGCTTGACTGAGGGGAGATTTGTTTCGATTAAGAAAGAAAAGAAGGGGGAAGGAAATTGAAACTGATGGATCAGGCAATAGAAAAGAAAGCGGAAGCTAAAGGAGGAGACCATGAAAAGTAAAAGAAGGAAGAGAGTCATAGCAAGCGTGCTTTGCATGGTTTTGATGCTGAGCACGGGAATGTCCACACTTGCGGAAGCAGATGCAGGAACAGTACCTGCAGTGGAAGAGACAACAGCAGCCCAGACGACGGCACAGGAGACGAAAAGCACTTCGACGGATGCGCAGACTGCGGAAACGGAAACACAAACCCAAACGGAGACCGAGAACCAGACAGAAACAAAGCAGACCGAAGAAGCAGCGCAGACAAAGCAGGAAGAAACGACAGCCGTTCAGCCAACAGAGGAAGCTTCCGGTGGAGAGACAACACAGACAGAGACAGATCAGACTGCACAGAATACGCAGGATCAGACTACATCTGCGGAAACTTCCGGGACAGAAACACAGAATGAGACAGTAGAGACACAGACGGAAGAGACAGAAACAACAACGAAGAAAGAGGAAACTCAGGAAACGAAGGAAGAGGCAAAAGTTTCTCCGGCATTTAGTGAGACCTATGAAAATAGTGAAGTCACTGTAAAAGTTACGGCAGAGGAAGGAATCGTACCAGAAGGCGCCAAACTTTCTGTTACTCCGATTGTGAAGAAAGAAATCACTGATCAGATGTCCGAAGAGGAAAAAGCTGAGGCAAAGAAAATCAATGATCAGTATGATCTGACAGAAAAGAAACTGAGCGAAGACAGTGATAAGAATAAGGAAACGATGGAGGGATTCCTTGCATATGATATCAGTTTTCTGGTAGACGGGAAAGAAGTAGAGCCAAGCGGTGATGTGAAAGTAGTCATCGATTTTAAAAAGGCAGCCGTACCGGAAGGTGTTTCTGAAGATTCGAAAGTTTCTATCAAGCATATGAAAGAAGATGTGAATGCTGAGAATGGAATTGTCGTAGAGGATATGGGGGAAAAAGCAGATGTCCAGACGACAGAAAAGACAGAAGTAAAAAAGGTAGAGTTTACAGCGGAAAGCTTTTCAGTGTTTACGATTACTTGGAAAGAAGATAGGCATGAAGGTTCTCTTACTATTATGGTAGTGGACTCCAATGGAAAGTCCATCGGAAATGAACGGGTGGCCTTTGATGAAAAAGATTTTAACTGGCGAGATGAAAAAGCTGTTACTGTAGATGCAATCCTGGATAAGGTAATTCAGAAAATGGAAAGTGGTGAGTGTAGTAAAGAAACTTTTTATAAAGCAGTCTATGGTGAAAACGGTGAGTTCAGTTTTTTTGCACCAGAAATAAATGGATTTAAATATAAAAGTACTGACAGTACATATGAGTTTCGCTATCAGCCTGTAGATAACGAGAAATCATGGAACCCCATTAGTAGCGAGGATGTGATTTACTTTATTTTCGGAGAAGATCCGGAATTAAGTTTTACTCCTATTGATACAGAATCCACGAAAGATACAATTGATATTAACTTATTTGATTATCAGGTTGGAAGTGATGGGGATGAGTCAGCGGACTGGGAGAATTCAGAAGGAATAAATAGAGACCATGTTTTAAAGTTTGTAGATGATAAGGGAGAGAATCATCAGACGGTAAACATTAACCAAGATGGCAGCAGTGGAAAGATAAACAGTGGGATGGTTGAAAACAAATTGGTTGATGGATATCCAAAACTTTCTACAGAAAAAACTGAAAAAGCAGAATTACTTGACTATTTGTTTGACCTAAGCGAAAAAAACAACGTAAAAAAAGTATACAGTGGTTTGGATAAACTGTTTACTATCGATCAAGAGGGATACCATGTATTTAACAGTGATCAGCACTATGCATATTTAAAAAATAACGGAAGTAGTTTTGCTAAGGAGTTTACAGTAGGAAATATAGCAGGCCAAAACAGTCCTGGATTCTATCCATTTTCTCAGCCAACATCATCAACAATTGCGGATATTAAAGAATCCAGCGATGCGGCTACCCTCGGTTATACCGGAGTTAACCATTACTACGGAATGACAATTGCAACCTCTTTCATCCAACCAAAGGGCGGCAAGATTAATAACAATCAAGACATGATTTTCGAGTTCAGCGGTGATGATGATGTATGGGTATTCATTGATGACGTACTTGTTCTTGACCTTGGAGGTATCCACGGTAAAGTATCCGGAACCATTAATTTTGCAAACGGAGAGGTTACAAGAACAGATATAAAGGGCAGCAAGGCTTCGGGAACAACCCTTAAAGAAGCATTTGATAAGGCAGGTGTTAACGTTGAATTAGAAAGCACGGGCGGTTTCGCTGACTATTCAACCCATACGATTAAGTTCTTCTACTTGGAACGAGGAAATTTTGATTCAAACTGCATGATTAAATTTAACTTTCCGACAATTCCAAAAGACTCTGTTGCAGTTGCAAAAGAGGTAACAGACGAAGATGGAAATGGAATTGATTACGCAGATGATATTGATTTTAAGTTCAATATAAAAGTGGATGGTTCCAATTATGCAAACAAAGAATACGCACTCTGGAAGAATGGTGAAGAGGTAGTAGATGAGTACGGACAACCGGTTACTGGAACAACAGACAGCGATGGTAATTTTACATTAAAACATTCCGAGATGGCAGTATTCAGTGGAATAAGTGCTGATTCGCAATATCAGGTAACGGAACTAGGGGCCTATTTAAATGGATATACTGTATATATTGATGGAACGGTGCATGAAGTAAATCCGGATTCTACGAGTGGAATTACCGTTCCAAGTGTACAAACGGATATGTTGACTGTTGGAGAAGATCAAAGTGTTGTTTTCAGAAATGAAATTAAAAATAGGGCAACACTTAATATCAAAAAGCAGCTTGCTACAGGCGAAGAAGCGACAAATAAGGAGTTCCAAATAAAACTTAAAATCCAGGGCGTTGAATATGAAGGAACCTACAGCGTTGGTGCTCAATCCGGCTTTGAGGCTAATGATGGAATTATAGCATTGAAAGCTGGTCAGACAGCCACTATTACGGGACTTCCGTATGGCGTAAGTTTTGAAGTGGAAGAAATGTTAGATGGTGTTTATCAGCCGACATATGGAATTGACGGAAGCGTAACAGATATTGTTATCCCAAGTAATGGGGATGAAGATAATACTGTTACAACTGCTTCAGCACAGATGATTGGAGAAAGTGCCAATGTTACAGTTACAAACAGTAAGTTGGAAAAAGGAGCAGGAACTACAGATGTTGCCGTTGATAAAACATGGGATAACTCACAAGGAAATTATGAGCTTCCCAAATACGTAACGGTTACTTTGTATGAAGATGTAAATCGAGATGGTCAATGGGATATAAACGATAAATTGGTTAGCGACGTAAGTCCAATTCAGCTTAATGCATTAAATGGCTGGCATGGCAAGTGGGAGAATCTGTCTGGCGATACAGACTTCGTTGTAAAAGAAGAATATCCGGAAGGGTATAAACTTAAAATAACAGAGTCAGTAAATGATATTACCAATGTTGTCTATATTGACCGAATAGAGACATGTAGAAATTTGAAATGGGACTTACAAAAAAATAACATGCTTGTAACCAAAAAAGGCAGTGATTGGGTAATCTGGACTCTCCATGACTTAGATCTGTCAGATGATGAAAAGAAAGAAGTTATAGACTGGATTCAAGAAAAAGTAAACGGAAATATGCAGTTTGACAATACCGAGTTTGCATTTGGAGAGGGTGGATTTGGTGAAAATTCAAATATTAATTTGGTGGACATAGGGGATGGAGACTGGCAACTTCAATTTGGACACAGCAGTACATGGTCAATGTTCTGGTATTTCAAGTATGACCGTACCCAGAAAATAACGTTAACAAATAAAATCATTCCAGATTATAAAACGTCTCTTAACGTTACGAAAGTATGGAGCGATAATAACCCTTCCGGATTAACGGTGGAAATTCAGCTTCTGCAAAACGATAAACCATATATCGTAAATGGTAGTGAGGTAAAAATTACTCTTCTTGGCGAGAATAATAGTTGGAGCTATACTTTTGAAGATTTACCTTATTTTTCGTCGGTTGACGGTGGGTGGATTGTTAATGAATACACAGTAAAAGAAACCAAGATAGGTGATTCAGAGGTTGTTGATAATTATGCCAATGGTTATATTTCCAGTGTATCTGGTTCTATGGAAAATGGTTATGTCATTACCAATGAAAAAACAACACCATGGCAAATTATAAAGGTTAGTTCAAGCGATCAGGATATTACATTGGAAGGGGCGAAGTTTACCTTAAAAACTAGCGAAGCTGATGATGCTAATCCGGAAACAGATGTGACTTATTGGGGAAAATCTGATGGTTCAGGTATAGTGAAGTGGTTTAGTGATGATCAGTTCACTGAAGGGAATGAAATTGATTTTATTCCAGATGGAACTTATGTTTTAACGGAAATAGGGGCGCCAGATGGATATTCGGTTAATAAAACGAATTGGACAATAACCATCCAATCCGGAAATGTAACAATTAGTGGAGAAACACCAACAAAGATAGGTAATGTACTAACCTTTTACTACAAAAACACCCCGCTCTATGAACTTCCTTCTGCAGGAGGCCCGGGAATCTACTGGTATACTATCGGCGGTATGCTACTGATGATAGCAGGTACGTTGGTATTATATAAAAACAAACGCAGGGAGGTGCTGAAGAGATAAGATAATGACTTTATACTTTTCAGCGGTCCCTGTACCGCTAAAGGATGCAACGAGAAAGTGAGGATTTCAACAAAAAATATGAGGGGAATGCCCCAGGAAAAGGAGACAGACAATATGAAGAAAATAAAAAAAATCTTAGCTGCATTATTGACATTGGTAATGGTGCTTGGAATGTCAATGACGACATTTGCAGTGGAGCAGACAACTCCTACGTCAGATATTAAAGTTTCTAATCTTGCAGAAGGAGTTGCGACTGATTTGGAATTGCATAAAATCATTTATTTGGATAAGACCACAGAAAATGGTGTTGAAACACAGTCATGGAAATTATTCGATTGGGTACAAGGTGTTACAATAAATTCGCAGAGTGGAGAAGTAGCAATTACTGACGCGGAGGCTTTAAAAGCTGCAGCAGAAGCACATACAGCTGACGATATTGAAAATGATGTCACAGGGACAACATATACATTTGAAAATGTATCAATAGGTGGATATGTAGTTCTTGCAAGTGACGCCGCAGGAACATATGGACTTATGGTAGCTAATACATATGACAGTGATGCAAAATACTTAAAAGCAAAAGACGCTGAAGTTATAGCAAAATGGGAAAGCCATGTTATTACGAAAGAGACCAATGACAATTTTGTACACAGAGGACAGACGGTGGAGTTTACTGTAACAACCACATTCCCACCGAAAAAGAATGCTGCTGGGACTGCAGATTTAACAACATTTAAGGTTATTGATAAACCGGAAGGCTTAAAGATTACAGGTATAACCAGCATTACAATCGGGGAAACATCTCTCGATGCGGATGATTACTCTGTAAGCGAAACAGAAACTAACTTTGATGGAAGTACAAAGACTTATGTAATCGATTTGTCAAGCCAGATTAATAATTTTGATGCTGGGTCAAAAGTTGAAATCAAATATACAGCAGTAGTATATTCAGATACCGAATATAACAACAGCGTAGATGTGGATTCTAATACAGTAGAATATAGTCCAGCTTCGACAGAAGGATTTGAGGCTAACATTACAGTTACTAAAGTAGATGAAGATGGAGATTTCTTAACGGGAGCACAATTCCAGGTGTTAAAAAATGATACGGCACTTTATTTTATAAAAACAGATGATGGCGTTTACAAGCAGGCATTGACTAGTGAGGAAAGCGGTGCTACTCAGAAATTAGATGTTTCAACAGCAGACGGTACTCTTAAAATTACTGGTTTAGATGAAGGAAGCTATACCTTTAAAGAGATAAAAGCACCAGACGGATATTCTGGTGGTGTTGAAAAAACAATAACAGTAACAGCAGACACAGAGAAACAGGTTACTATCTCAGCCTCATCCGAGACGAATATTGTTAACACCAAACTTTCCTCTCTTCCTTCCACAGGTGGTATCGGTACAACTATCTTCACCATCGGCGGATGCGTAATCATGATTGCAGCAGCAGGAATGTTCTTTGCAAGCCGCAGAAAAGAGAGCAAATAAGTAACACAGAAGTTACAAACCTAAGGGAAAAATAAGGAACATCGGGGCAGATTACCTGCCCCGGGTCCATAAAAAGAAAGGAATACAACATTAAGGAGAGCCCGGATGAAAAAAAGAACTACAACCATTATTTTTGCAATACTGTTTTTAGCTGGTTTGTCCTTGCTGCTGTATCCGTTTATCGCAAACGAGTGGAATAACTACAGACAGAAAAGGCTCATAAGTAATTATGAAGAAGTGGTGACTGAAAGAGAAGCTGCCGGGGAAATTGCTTATGAGGCGGAATGGGAAAAAGCTAGAGTTTATAACGACTCGCTTCTGCCTAGTGTCCTTCCAGATTCCTTTGCTGTAGCCGAAGCTTCTGACGAAGATGAGGAATATATGTCCGCTTTGAATCTTGCGGGAGACGGAATTATGGGAAGTGTGGAAATCCCGAAGATTGACATTACTCTTCCAATCTTCCACACTACAGAGGAAGATGTACTGGAGCAGGCGGCAGGCCATCTGGAAGGAAGTTCCCTTCCGGTAGGCGGGGAAAGCACCCATGCTGTAATATCCGCCCACAGAGGCCTTCCAAGCGCAGCACTTTTCACAGACCTTGACAAACTGGTGGAAGGCGACCACTTTCTGCTACACATACTGGACGATACCCTCTGCTATGAAGTGGACCGGATAACCGTGGTAGAGCCGGAGGAAACCGACACGCTAGCAGTGGTGGAAGGGGAAGACCTAGTAACGCTTTTGACCTGTACCCCCTATGGAGTGAATTCACACAGACTCCTAGTCCGGGGGCATCGGGTACCATATGTTCCAGAAGAAGTAGAAGATGAATCCACTTCAGGTATCAGCCTCCACACCAGTTACCTTCTCTGGGTAGTAGTCGGGGTGGCAGTAACCGGGGTAGTAGTGGCAGTACTCTATCACCGGGAGAAAAAATTAAGAAACGCGGCAGTGTCCGCCGGTCCGGGTTCAGAGAATCTGGAGACGGTAACCATAAATGAACCTGAGAATCCACCGAAGGAGCAGTAATGAAGAAGAGAAAGATTCTTAACATCCTGTTCGGCCTGATGTTCCTTATTGGATTCGGGATACTTGTCTATCCCACCATTGCAGATCAGTGGAATACTTATCGGCAGAGCAGATTGATTAATAATTATAAAGGCGTTATCGCGGAGATGGAGCCGGAAGATTTTACAAGAGAATGGGAGGCAGCCCGAAGCTTCAACGCCACGATTCCTCAGAATAATATCTACGGAGATGTGTTCGGGGAAGACGGAAAGGAAGCGGAAAATACTGCTTACTGGCAGGTGTTAAATATCGCGGGAGACGGAGTGATGGGATATCTCTCCATCCCGAAAATTGATGTGAAACTGTCAATTTATCACGGTACCTCCGACGAGGTCCTGCAGACGGGCATCGGCCATCTGGACGGGACGGCCCTTCCGATCGGAGGGGAGAGCACCCACAGCGTGCTGGCGGCCCACCGGGGACTGCCAAGTGCAAGGCTCTTTACTGACGTGGATCAGTTACAGGAGGGAGATAAATTTTACATCCATGTGCTGGATGAAGTTCTGGCATACCAGGTGGACCAGATCCTGGATATGGTAGACAAAGACGACCATGAAACACTGGAGGCAGCCCTCCAGACAGAAGAAGGAAAAGACTATGTAACCTTATTTACCTGTACTCCATACGGCGTCAATTCCCACCGGCTGTTAGTCCGGGGCGTAAGAGTGCCGTACAACGGGGAGGAAGATGTGGAACCTACGGCAGCAGAATCCATGCTGCAGTCCATACAGGATTACTATATGTTGTATCTGATTCTGGGTCTTGCGGTGACCTTCCTTGTCATCCTGCTTTTGCGGTTTTTGATGAAACCGAAACGGCAGGGAAAGGAAAAGAAGCAGGAGTAACCGGATCAGAGCGAAGCAAGAAGAGATCAGAGGAGGGTAACGATTGAAGATGAGAAAACGAATCAGACAGGGAGGAGCAGTCATGCTGGCTCTGGCGCTGGCATGGCAGACAGGGCTGGTTTCCCACGTTACGGCGGCGACGGCAGTTGAGACCGGCCGGGAATGTTCGGTGACGGTGGAGCTGGATGGAAGCAGTGAAGAACTGAAAAGCTTATCCATTCCGGTGAAGCTGTACCGGGTGGCGGAAGTCAGCGAAAGTGGAAGTTATACGATGCTGCCGGGCTATGAAAGCCTGAAGCTTTCTGAGGTGGACAGTGACACGTCCGCTCAGGAATGGGAAGAAAAAGCGAAAACAGCATCCGATCTTGTCAAGGAGCAGACCCCGGAAGCAAATGCAGAGCTTACCGTAACCGGAGGAACCGGGACAGAGGACGGCCTGCCGACGGGCATGTATCTGGTGGAGGCAGAAGAAGTACAGTCTCCGGAATACACTTATACGTTCAGTCCGTTTCTGTTGTCCCTGCCAAACAATTACTATGGATCCGGCGGATCGGATGACTGGGTATATGATGTGACTACCGGATTGAAACCGGATCAGGAAGAGCGGCTGGGAGATCTGGAGATTGAGAAAACGCTGACATCCTACAATGCAACAGTCGGCGGAGCGACCTTTGTCTTTTCCGTGGAAGCGGTAAAAGAGGACGAAGTGGTGTACAGCGATGTGGTTTCCGTGGCATTTGACCGGGCAGGTACCAGACAGATCCTGGTGGAAGACATTCCGGCAGGCTCCGAAGTAACGGTAACCGAGGTCTACAGCGGATCCAGCTATGAGAATACCGGCGCGGCATCACAGACCGTGGAAATCCTGGCGGACGGAACAGCCGGTTCTCCGGTACAGGTTTCCTTTACCAATACATATGACCATGGACTGAACGGCGGCTCCGGCGTAGTAAACCACTTTGATTACACGGAAGCGGAAGGCGCACGGGAGGCCGGACAGAGCGGCTCCGGCACCTGGGAATGGAACCAGCTGCGTGACAACACGGCGGCAGAGGAATAAAGGGGGAGACGAGATGAGAAAAGGATGGAGTAAAAAGACCATAGGTCTGGCTGCCGCGGCCTGTATTCTTGCAGCAGGAGCCACAGCAGGCAGCGCCATGGCATATTTCACCACCTATGCAGAAGCGGAGGGAAGCCAGACATTAAGTCTTGGCATGACCACCACCATTCCGGGTGAGGAAGTATCCGACTGGACGAAGCACATCCGTGTGCAGAATACCGGAGACTATTCCTGCTATGTGCGGGTGAAAGTCTTTGCGGGAAGCCAGCTGGAAGGAAGGCTTAGTTTTTCCGATGAAAGCGGAAAATGGACGCCGGGAGCGGATGAATACTATTATTACAGTGACATTGTAGCACCGGACGCATCCTCCGATGAGATGAAGATCAAGATCGACAGTACCGGACTGGATCAGGATTTCAACGTAATTGTGGTTCAGGAATGTACACCGGTTCTGTATGATGAGAATGGCAATCCGTATGCTGACTGGAATGCGGTAGCGGATTCCACAGAATCATCCTATACCGAGGCTGACGGGGAGGTGGCTGAATAATGAAAAAGAAAAACAACAAGCACACGTTCCCGATTGTGCCGGCAGCACTGATCGGCGCGTCTGCCCTGCTTTTAATCGGAAGTACGGTTGGAAGCACCCGGGCAGCCCTGACTTATTACAGTGAAAACTACGGTGCCCGGATTCAGGTATCACGAATCGGCGTGACGTTAAAGGAAAACGGAAATGCCATCAGCAGCCGGGATTACACCGAGGACAGCCGGTGGAGCGAGACGAAAGGAACCTTGCTGGAAGGTCTTCTGGAAGAAGGGGAAACCATTCAGCCGGGAAAGGCGTATGACGAGACGTTATCCGTCAGCAACAGCGGGTCTATTGATTCTTTTGTCCGGGTCGTGCTCAAAAAGAGCTGGGCGGGTCCGGAAGGAGAGAAAGATACAACCTTGTCACCGGATCTCATTGATCTGAACCTGACGGAAGGAAGCGGCTGGGTGATCGATGAATCAGCCTCTACTGCAGAGCGGACGGTGCTGTATTATACAAGAGCACTGGCGCCGGGCGAGAGTACACCGGACCTGTCCGACACCCTGCGGATTGATCCTGCGGTTCTGACCAAGGTAACCGAGACGGTGACGGAGGATGAAAACGGATACAAGACGATTGAGACGTCCTATGATTATGACGGCTATCAGTTCCGGATTGAAGCAGAGGCGGACGCAGTCCAGACCCACAATGCGGAAGACGCCATCAAGAGTGCATGGGGCGTGGATGTGACGGCTTCCGAAGACGGGACCGGCATCAGTCTGGAATAGAGGGGGTACAACATTATGAGAAAGAAAATGTGCAGCCTGATCCTGGCATCGGCCTGCAGCGCGGCCCTTGTGGTTCCGGCCTGGTGTATGGGACCGGTCCATGCGGAAGAGCTGACAGGAAGCCGGAACTGGCTGGTGGAGTTTGACGGGGAGGAAATGCAGAGTAATTTCAGCTCCGACGAGATGGCAGAGGAGATTTACGGAATCCTGCCGGGAGATACCATGGACCTGCAGGTGGCGATTAAAAATTCCGGCGAAGAGGCGATGGACTGGTATCTTTCCAATGAAATTCTGCAGAGCCTGGAAGAAGGAAGCGAAGCCGAGGGAGGTGCATACACCTACCGGCTTGTCTATACAGATGACGCAGGGGAGGAGACCATCCTTTATGACAGCAACACCGTAGGAGGAGAAGGAGCATCTCAGTCCGGAGAAGGACTTCATCAGGCAACGGACGCTCTGGAAGACTTCCTGTATCTGGACCAGCTGGCTCCGGGAGCGGACGGAGAAGTGAACTTAAGTGTTACTCTGGACGGCGAGACGCAGGGAAACGGCTATCAGAACACACTGGCAGCCCTGCAGATGAATTTCGCGGCAGAGACGGCAGCGCCGGAGACCATTACTCAGAAAGGCGAGGACCAGATCGTTGAGCGAACCGAGCGGGGCGAGAATACCGTGACGACAGTATATGAGACACAGCACCAGACGCCGAAGACCGGCGATACCGCACCGCTGCTTATTCTGAGCGCGTTGATGCTGTTCAGCGGAATCGTTCTTCTGGTATTTGCGGTTCTTTACTTCAAGAAACACCGCCGGAGCGGGGAAGGAGGGCTTCAGTCATGAGAAAGATCAAAAAAGTGATGCAGTCCCTGATTGCGGCGGCAGCCCTTCTGGGGATAACAGCCCTTCCGGTATCCGCGGCGGATAATTATACTTATACCGTGACTTTTTACGCGGGAAATCAGGGAACCTTTGCAAGCGCATCAGGCCTGACCGTAGCAGGACAGGGAAATGTTTCCATCCAGAATACCGGAGACCGGATCACGGTCAGCGGCCTGCAGACCGGCGATACTGTTTCCTTTGATATCCAGCAGGGAGCAGTCCGGCCTGGAGATGACAGCCGGTATTATGTACAAGGCGTACGTCCGAGTGCGCGGGACAATGACACGGCAAGTCTGGCACCGTCTGCATTCCGGGTAACCGAGGATGCTGACTACGTGGTAGCATACGGAATCCGGGGAGACCAGGTGGCTTATACGGTCAATTACGAAGATGAAGACGGCAATACTTTGGCACCGTCTCAGACATATTATGGAAATGTAGGAGATAAGCCGGTGGTAGCCTATCTCTATATCGAAAACTATCTTCCGGAGGCCCTGGCACTGACCAGGACGCTGTCCGCAGATGCATCGGAGAATGTATTTACGTTTGTATATCAGGATGCATCTCCGGAAGTCATTACGGAACCGGGTGACATCGTGACGATCACGACTGTAATTCCGGGTACGAATACGGTACAGACGATTCAGGTTCCGGCTCAGGCAGCCGGTGTGGCAGGAGCTGCAGGTGCAGGAGCGGGAACGACAGCAGGAGGAGCCGGAACTGCCGGTGGTACGGGGACGGCCGGTACAGCCGGAACGACGGGCGGCACCGGAACAGCAGCCGGAGGTGCAGGCACAGCCGGAACAGATGCGCAGGCACAGGGAGGAACCCAGGAAGCTGGAGAAAATGCAGACGGCCAGGGAGAAACCATCAATCCGGACGAGACCCCGCAGGGTGTTGTAGATCTGGATGAAGACGAGACTCCGACAGGGGACGGCTCTGACGTAGTGGAGGAGACCGGAAAAGACGGACTTCCGCTGGCAGCCGGTATCGGAATCGGTGTGGCAGGTCTTGCGGCACTCTGTGTGATCCTTGCGCTGATACGGAAGTTCCGCAGATAACCGGATCAGACAGCGAAAGGACGGACAGGATTGAAAAACAAAGAGAAAAGAAAAACTCACCCAGTGGCTGCATTTTGCAGTGCACTGGGTACGGTTTTGCTGATTCTGGTAGTTGTGGCCGCAGCCCCGGCGGCAGTGCCCCGGGCCTTCGGGCTTCAGGTTTATGAGGTCATCAGCGGCAGCATGGCGCCGGAGATTCCGACCGGCAGCCTGGTGTATGTAAGAAAAGCCAAAGCTGAGCAGATACAGGCAGAAGATGTAATCGCCTACGATGGAGGAGGCGGCGCGCTGATCACCCACCGGGTAGTAGAAAACCGGACTCTGATGGGAGAGTTTGTGACAAAAGGGGACGCCAATGAAAAGGAAGATCCGAATCCGGTGTCCTATGACCAGCTGAGAGGAAAGGTCGTGTGTTCCATTCCGTATCTGGGATGGATTGCAGGACTGCTCTCCGAGACAACCGGGAAACTGGCAGCGGCAGGAATGATTGCAGCGGCGGTTCTTCTGCATGTGGCGGCAGGCATTATGTTCAGGAAAACAGAATCGTAAAAGAGGACGGAAGTTTCCGTAAAGAAAAACAGGATGTACATTCATGGAGATATGAAAGGTACATCCTGTTTTTGGTTATGCTTCTTTTAAATCAGGCAGATATTTCTCTGTGAATTCCTCTACAGAGGAAGCTCTGGCAGCACCCCGGATCCATTGATCCAGACATTCCATATCTGTTTCGTCCATGATCCGTTCACGAAGTGCCTCCGGAACCGCCCCAAGATCGGATAAAAGCAGCAGTATGGAATCGGCTTTACCCCTTGCTTTACCTCTTGCTTGCCCCTCCGCTTCTCCTTTGGCTCTGGCTTTTGCTCTCTCCGCCTGCACGTCATACGCTTCAAAATGCTCAAACAACATGGTAAAATCCCTCCGTTCGATTTGATCAGTGAAGTCGCCGATTTCTTCTTTCGGAATGTTCAGTCGATGCAGGAATGCCGCAATGATCTTGGCGATCAGTTTTAAAAGAGACTCAGGGGAGTCACGGCTGATCTTCTCCAAATAGTCATCCGGAATTTCTGCGAGTTCGTGAAATTCGGCGGAGCTTCGCAGTTTGTCAATTAGCATGATCAAAGACAACTCATCTTCTTTTTCAATCAACTCCTGATTGGAATAGCGGGAGAGCGGCACGACCAGATACTGAAAGTTTGGAATATACTCTCCCAGAAGATCGGAAAGTGCGGTGCGTTCCTGAAAGTTTTTTGCAGCTGTCCAGTTCCGGTCTCCATCATAGAAGACAATTGGAAGAACAGGAGGATACCGGAAGCCCTTTAAAGCTGTGCACCCGGCCTGTTTTTTCTCGGCCTCTGCGGCATAATCTGTCAGGATCAGGACGATATAGCGCAGAATCCGGAAAGACATATCATAGTCGACCTTGGTCTGATGCTCGATCAGCGTGATCAGATAAAGAGTGTCTATGTCTTCCTGATTTTTCAGATGTATCTTCTTTACCGTATCGGAATCCCGTTCTTCCTGCCATACGGAGATGAAGCGATCTGTGACGTCCTCAATATCTTCCGGCTGGACATCTTTTAGAAGTTCGATATCCGTATATCCGCGAAGGAACTGGGCGCAGAGGATGGGATCACCAAAGATCAGCCTGGCACCGCTGTCTTTGACTTTTTTGTTTTGTGTACTGGTTTTTGGTTTGTGACTGTTCGTCTTCGTCATAAGGACTCCTTTCCGAAAGGGAGCAAAGACAAACAGTCAGACACTGAAATTACTTTTATTGTACCAGTGAATGATGTGAAATACAATAAATGCTCAGTTCTTTCCCGTTGATTTCTCTGTTCCCCATCTGTAAAAATAAAATATTGAAATTTGTGGCCGAATGGCCGGAATCATGCATCAGCGGGAAAAGATTCCCGAAGGGACAAAAGAATGCTGTCCCGATTTGATGTAAGGCCAGTATATACCCTCAGTGAGAAAATAACAAGAGAAAAAAAGGGGTGAATTCTGATATAATGAGAGCAGGATCAAAAGCAGAAGGAGGCAAGATACATGGGAAACAAAAGCTTTGACAAGGTAGAAAAGAATTTGAAGGAGAGAGGATATCAGGTACGGTGCTTTGACACGGCGCAGGAGGCAGCCCGGTATCTGGATGAGCAGATTGACGGCCGGACAGTTGGCATCGGGGGATCCGTGACAATGGATCAGATAGGAATTTATCCGATGCTGGAAAAACACAATACAGTGTACTGGCATCTGCGGATGCCGCAGGGCATGACTGATGCGGAAGTGCGTGCAAAAGAAAATGCTGCGGAAATCTACCTCTCTTCGGTGAACGGACTTGCCGAGACAGGCGAGATGATCAACATTGACGGACGATGCAACCGGGTGGCGTCCATTTTCTACGGTCATGAGAAGGTGTATCTGGTGATCGGGGAAAACAAGCTGGAGAAAGACTATGACAGCGCGCTGTACCGGGCACGGAATGTGGCGGCTCCGCGCAATGCAAGAAGAGTCGGAGCCAATACTCCTTGTGCAGTAAACATGGACCGCTGTTATGACTGCAGCAGTCCGGACCGGATCTGCCGGGGGCTGTCTGTTTTGTGGGGAAAACCGATAGGAAGCGAGTTTGAAATCCTGCTGATTCATGAGGAACTGGGCTATTAATGTCCGGGAACAGGCGTATTGTTAGAGTCAGCCTTGCGATTTTCACCTTGCTACGGTTGAAAATAAGATGCTTGAGTTCAGAGCCGTAGTTCATTCGTGGTGAATACGGTTATGAGCAAGTTTGTTGGTGATACAGCGGTAGTTTTATCGGTCGAATACGGTTATGAGAAAACTTTTTGAAAATACAGCGGTAGTTTTAAACGGTCTGGTACGGTTAAAAGTGTGTATTCAGAATAAGATAACCGTATTCAAATCGGAAGAAATACCTCTGAAATAGAGCAATCGCTATTTTTAACCGTATTTTGATTCAAATCCGTACGGTTAAGACAGAGCATTTATAAAAAAGAACCGTAATTGCTGCAGGCAGCTTCAGTTGCAATGAAAATAACTTGATAAAAAGAGAGGAAAAAGCGATGATGACAAATAAGGAGATCCTTCGGACTGCCATGGAGCAGTCTGCTATTGACGCAAACTGTCAGCCGGAGGATTTTATGAAAACGGAACCGGTTATTGTAACATCCAGGAAGAATCCGGATGCGCGCAGATATCTGAAACTGCCGCTTGCGTGCAACCTGATCTCTTATGGAAACAATATTGTGGCATCCATTGATAGAAGATATGAGGAAATTGTCCGGAATTATATTCAGAAATATCCGGTGGAGCACTGTTTTGAGACACCGAATCTGTATGTGCTGAACGAAGCATTTGCAGAGCACGATCTGATGGTGTGCTTTATGGCAGAGTATTTTCTGCCGGATGTGAATGCTCTCACAAGGGGAGACTGCCGATATGAGATGCGGCTGCTGGAAAACAGCGATTTTCACGAGCTTTATCGGCCGGAGTGGCAAAATGCGCTTTCTGAGGGCAGAAAAGAACTGGATGTGCTTGGGGTCGGAGCGTATGACAATGACGGCCGCCTGATCGGGCTGGCAGCGTGTTCAGCGGACTGCGACAGTATGTGGCAGATTGGAATTGACGTACTGCCACAATACCGCCGTCAGGGAATTGCGTCGGCACTCACCGGCACCCTTGCACTGGAAATACTGGAACGTGGGAAAGTGCCGTTTTACTGCTGTGCATGGTCCAATATCCGGTCTGCCAGAAATGCGATACGAAGCGGATTCAGGCCGGCGTGGGCCGAACTGACCGTGAAACCAAAAGAGCTTGTAGAACGGATGAATCGATAATATTCCTGAAGTCCAATTAAATCATGGCCAGGCTGTAGATTTTTTATCGAAACAGATGTATAATGAAAAAAAGGAAAGAAGGGATGAATATGAAGCGGTTTGCAATGTTATCCGAGCGTTTGCAGGAGTCCATATCATTTGGATATTTTATGGCAGTCTGGCTGATGAGTGCTGTCGTCCTGATGTTGCTGAACTATCTGACGGTGAACAGCAGAATTCTTGAATTTCTGATTAAGTCCACCTGGGGTGTCTTTTTATTCCTTGTTCCGGTATGTCCGCAGAATCTGGTATTCCGTTACGGAAGAGAAAACTGCCGTTTGTTTATCCGTGTTCTGGCTGTGATGATGATCGGGCTTTATGGGATAGCATTCTTTAGCGTATAAAAGAAACAACTTTCAGATATCCATAAAATGAAAAAATGCCGTTGCTGTGTGATGCACAGTGACGGCAGTTTTGTTTAACAGGAAACTCAAACACTACTAAAATTTAGTAGTTATTTTAAAATATATTTCTTGATTTTAGGGATAAAAGAGATATACTTATATCAAAGGACGACATTTAAACGACATATAAAAGGAAAATCCGGAGGTGTGATATGGAATTTGCCATACAGAAGACAGTATCCGCAGAAGAAGTAAAGGTGATACGGCAGAGACTGCATTTGAAGCAAAAAGAACTGGCAGATCTGATGAATGTATCGGTTAAGACAGTGGAACATTGGGAAAGCAGCCGGGGGACGGTAAAGGGTGCTGCGGCTGTACTGCTTGGAATTCTCTGGGACAGGATTTGGCTGGCAGACGAACTGGAAATACCGGAAAAAACATTTCCACTTCGTCTCAGATACATGTATCATGACCGCCTTTGCACAGTGATTGATGTGGAGGAACGACAGAAAAGAATAAAAATAAAAAATTTTGTGCAGGATCCGGTTTTCTGTGCGTTTGGAAGAAATGAAAATCCGGGCTACAAAGATTATGAGGAATTTTTAGAATCCCGCTGTTTCCCCAGGACACGGGATAAAATGAAAATCATGCTGGAAGAGCTGAATCTTCCATTTTATGATCCGTTCCTGATTGTTCAGAAAACAGAAGGGCGGATGGCAGAGGATGATTTTTGGATTCAGATTGAGGAGTAAAGATCATGGTTAGACTGTTAGAAAAAGATTTGAGAAATTCCCCGATACAATCATCCAAGGGAAATCAGCTGAAATGGGAAGAGGATGGTACCTGGTATAAAGCGGACTATATCGGATATGAAGGACTGGCGGAATATATGGTTTCATCTCTTCTGAAGTATTCTGATATGGATGAAAATGAGTATATTATGTATCAGACAGAAAAGATTGAATATAAAAGCAGCACCTACTGCGGATGCAAAAGCAGAAATTTCCTGCCGAAAGGATATCAGCTGATCACATTGGAGCGGCTGTTTGGAAGTTTTTATGGAGGAAGCTTGTATCGAAATATATTCAAGATACAGGGAGTCAAAGAACGAGCACTTTTCCTGACAGAACAGGTGGAAAAGATGACTGGCTTAAAGGAATTTGGAAGATATCTGTGCAGAATGTTGACAATAGATGCGCTGTTTCTGAATGAAGACAGGCATATGCATAATATCGCGGTACTATATGATCCGGTCGGAGTTTATCACTATTGTCCGATCTTTGATCATGGATCTGCCCTGTTGTCTGATCTGACAGTAGATTATCCAATTGGAGAAGATAGTGTGGAGCTGATTCCGAAGGCACAGGCAAAAACAATAAGCTCAAGCTTTGAGGAACAGCTGGATGCAGTAGAAGAACTATATGGACAAACGGTATCTTTTTCATTCGACGACCGTGTGATCACCCGGTTTCTGGATGAAGAATCATACTATCCGGCGGAGATCAAAAAAAGAGTACGAAACATTCTTCTGCAGCAACGGAGGAAATATGAGTATTTATTCAAGTAGTATGATTAGTAGATATAGTGTATTTCAAAACCCATAAACAGCGAAAACCCGTCAGTCTTTCAACTGACGGGTTTCGCTGTTTATAAGTTATCTAAAGGAATGAGAGTAAAGTGGCACTTGGAGGTATCTCTCCGAAGTGCTTACTTTATGAGGGGGGAGATAGTGATTTGTTTATCAACTATCTGAGTCCTAGTATAACCAGAAAATGTGTCTAAAATGTGTTGATTCTATAAAAGAAATGCAAAAATTATTAAGAAAAACAGAAGCCGGGGTACTGGAAAAGTCCCGGCTTCTGCAGTTTCGTGCGCTGGGAGGCGCACATTTTTAAGGGATTTACCCTGTATGTTTTACATCATTTCTTCGGTTTCCAGACCTTCAAACTGCATCTTGTAATAGTGTGCGTAGATGCCGTTTCGTTTCAGAAGATTCTGGTGGGAACCGCGTTCAGCGATACCGTTTTCCGTGATGACGATAATCTCGTCGGCGTTCCGGATCGTGGAGAGCCGGTGTGCGATTGTGATGGTAGTACGGTTCTTTGCCAGAGCCTCAAGACTCTTCTGAATATGGCGTTCGCTTTCGTTGTCCAGTGCGCTGGTCGCTTCGTCGAGGATCAGGATCGGCGGGTTCTTCAGGAAGACACGCGCGATGGAGATCCGCTGCTTCTGTCCGCCGGAGAGCCTTGTTCCACGTTCGCCCACATAGGTGTCATAGCCATCAGGCAGAGACATGACGAAGTCATGGATATTGGCGCGTTTGGCAGCGTCCACGATTTCATCCATGGAAGCGCCCGGTTTTCCGTAAGCAATGTTTTCCTTAATGGTTCCGCAGAACAGATAGACATCCTGCTGGACAATTCCGATATTATTCCGAAGGGATTTTAATGTCAGCCCTCGGACATCTTTGCCGTCGATGGTGATGCGTCCGCCTGTGACATCATAAAAGCGCGGCAGCAGGTTGCAGATTGTCGTCTTTCCGCCGCCGGACGGGCCTACCAGTGCGATGGAGCGGCCGGCCGGGATCTGGAAGGACACATTCTGGAGAACCGGTGTATCATCGTCATCATAACAGAAAGATACATCCTCGTAGGAGACAAGGCCTTTCACATCGGTCAGGTCTTTTGCGTCCGGCTTGTCCTGAATGGACGGCTCTGTATCCATGACATCGAGGAAACGCCGGAATCCGGAGAATCCCTTCTGAATCATCTCTGCCAGCTCCACAAGGATCTGGATCGGGCTGATGAAGATTCCGATATACAGCGCATACATGGCAAGATCCGCCGGATCCATCTGTCCGTGTGCGATGAGATATCCGCCGAATACCAGTGTGACAAGATACATCATGCCCTGGAAGAACAGATTCCATCCCATGAACCCGCCCATGCAGTTATAGTTGGCGTCCTTGGAAAGCAGGAATGCATGGTTGCTCTTTGAGAATTTTTTCTTTTCAATTTCTTCGTTTGCAAAGGACTGCACAACACGGATTCCGCCGAGGGTATCCTGCAGGCTTGCATTGACATCACCGATCTTGCGGCGGTTCTCCATAAAGGTTTCCTGCATACGTTTGTTCTGCTTCATGGAGAAGAAGAACATGATCACAACGATGACTGCCAGAGGAATGGCGAGCCGCCAGTTGATCAGGAATAAAAAGATAAAGGAACCGATGATCTTGATCAGTGAAATGAACAGGTTTTCCGGTCCGTGGTGGGCGAACTCGGCAATATCAAACAGGTCGGATACGAGTTTGCTCATCATCTGGCCGGAATTGTGGCTGTTATAATAGGAAAAAGAAAGCGTCTCGTAGTGCTCAAACAGCTGCTGGCGCATATCCCGTTCCATATTGGCACCCATCATATGTCCCTGGTAGCTGACGTAGTACTTGCAGAGACTCTGGATGGTGTACATGACGAAAAGTCCGATACCGATCGGCAGAAGCATCTTCAGGATGGTGCTGCTGTCTCTGGTGAACAGAGAGTTTGTAGCGGTCCTTAGAATCTGCGGGTAGACAAGATCGATCAGACTGATGACAGCCGCGCAGAGCAGATCCAGAAAAAAGACCGTCCGGTAAGGTTTATAATAGTGAATAAAACGTTTTAGTGTATCCATAGACTAACCTCTCTTTCATTTTAAAATTTCCCCTCCTAATAATTTACCATACTTGATTGGACCCTGCAATGAATAAAAACGGACATATTCATCAACAATTAAGAATTTATGCTTTGGCTCTTAAAAAATTTCTGGTATTCTAATAAGTAGAAAAAAGAGCGGGGATTCTGCGTGCGAAAACAAGGGGGGAGGCCCGCTTTCTATTTCAGGAATAATAGAGAGGTGAGAGACGATGTATACCGTTTTAGTATGTGATGATGATAAGGAAATTGTAGAAGCGATTGAGATTTATCTGTCTCAGGAAGGATACCGGATACTGAAAGCGTATGACGGGGAGCAGGCACTGAAAGTTCTGAATGAGGAGAAAGTGGATCTGCTTGTGATCGATGTGATGATGCCAAGGCTTGACGGGATCCGGGCGACGCTGAAGATCCGGGAGAAGATGAGTCTTCCGATTATCATTCTTTCAGCGAAATCAGAGGACTCAGACAAGATTCTCGGGCTGAATATCGGAGCCGACGACTATGTGACAAAGCCGTTCAATCCGCTGGAGCTTGTGGCGAGAGTCAAGTCACAGCTCCGCAGATATACGAAGCTTGGCAGCACGGTCGGCGCCGGAGATCAGGAAGAGATCTACACGGTGGGAGGTCTTACCATCAACGATGATCTCAAGGAAGTGACGGTGGACGGCGAGGTTGTGAAGCTGACGCCGACGGAGTACGATATTCTCCTCCTGCTTGTAAAGAATCAGGGCAAGGTCTTTTCCATCGACCAGATCTATGAAAACATCTGGAACGAAGAGGCGATCGGGGCGGATAATACCGTGGCGGTTCATATCAGGCATATCCGTGAGAAGATTGAGATCAATCCGAAAGACCCGCGCTATCTGAAGGTCGTATGGGGAGTCGGATATAAAATTGAAAAGCTTTAGGAAGGAGCAGATAGAAAAACGATATGAATAAATGGTTTTATTCTGCAACATGTAAGGGACTGCTCCTGATTCTGGCGCACCTGTGCATTGTCGTAAGTGTGGTGAGCTTTGTCTGGGTCGGGACCTCGGCAGGACTTCGTTATCTGATTCCGTTTGAAAAGGTGCAGAGCCATTATGAATCAACTGCCCAGTTTGAGAACAGGATGAAGACAATGTCCCGGGAAGTCCTGGATCAGCTGGATACCAAAGCAAAGTTCGAGACAAACGGAAGCTACAATCCCGATAAGCTGATTGATGTGGTACGTTATGATAATGGAAGCCTGGACCAGGACGGGACAAATCATTCCGGCATCGCCTACCGGCTGAAAGACCTGGAGCAGTGGAGCCGGGGATATCAGAACGCGGCGGCGGATCAGGAAAGCTGGGACCAGTTCCTGCATGACTATGTGACAACCGTGATTGTGTGCCTGAAAGAGGACGGAAGCTACCACTATTATTATGGGGATGATTTCCGGAACAAAATGTCCGCAGGAGAGCTTGTCTTTGCGTCAAATGGTGAATTTGTTTCCAATGAGGAGAAGCTTTCGGCACTTCTGGAAGATGATTACAATACGGCAGGCTATGGAGAAGTGCTGGATCAGAACGGGCAGAAACTTTATGCGGACTGCTGGAATCTGGGGCTGGGCGAAGAAGTTTTAAAGGAACCGTATTCTCTGGATGGAGCTGCAAATCTGGTGGAGCTTGCAAATACAGATGAGCGGTGGAATGGAAAGCTTGCAGATGCATATCATGCCCTGTCCAACACACTGGCGGCGATTTCAGGTGATATTCAAAACTATAAAGAAGCGCCGGGAGGATGGGAAGAAGGAAATACCAATTACAGTTACATTTATGTAGACTATGACGAGAACGAGATTTATTCCAACCGGCAGGAATTCCAGGATATTAAAGAGATTGATCATTATCAGGAGAAGATCAAGCAGGCAGGTGCATACGTTATTGTGACACCGAAGCTTGCCGGGTTTGAGTCAACGTTTGAGAATCCGGCGCAGAGCGCGCAGGAGTGGAAATCGGATATTGTGGAATCCCACCGGATCATCGGACGTAATACCAATTATGTCTTTATGGCATCCGTTGATACGACCTACTCGGTTCCGGATGAGTTTGAGAGTGACAGAGAATATTATCAGGAGATTGTGCCGTATATCACGATTGCGTGTGAGGTGGCATGGGGAACGCTGATTCTTTTCTTTATCCTGCTTGTATGTCTGACTGTAATCTCCGGACACAGCAACCGTTCTGAGAACGGGGAGATTGCGCTGTCCGGATTCGACCGGTGGAAGACAGAGCTGGCGGCGGCATTTGTAATCATATTCTGGATCGTGAGCATGTATCTGATTTCCGAGTGGGGATCCCAGTACGTGATGGCATACGATTATTACTACTCTTCCGATATCTGGAGGGAAGACGGACTGCCAATCTACACTATGGTGATGGCGGGAACAATCGCTTTTGTAAGCTGTCTGTTCTTCTTCTGGTTCTACCTGAGCATGGTTCGGAGGATTAAGGCTCATACGCTCTGGAAGAACAGTATTATGAAAGCGGTCTGCGAGATTTTCAGACATGGATGGAGAAATAAGAAGACGACAACCAAAATCGTGGTGGCTTACATTGCCTTCCTGCTCGTAGAACTGATTACGTGGGGAAATACTCCGCTGATGATTATCGGCATTGTGGTCAATATCGGAGTGGGCGTATTTCTCGTAAGGTATGCTTTGGCAAGGCAGAAGATTAAAAAAGGGCTGCTTGAGATTGCGAAAGGAAATGTAAACTACAAGATTCCGCTGGATGATTTAAGAGGCGAAACGCTGGAAATCGCCCAGACAATCAACCGGCTGGGCGAGGGCCTGAACCGTGCACTGGAGAAAAGTGTCCGGGATGAGCGGCTCAAGACTGATCTGATCACGAACGTGTCGCATGATATCAAGACGCCGCTGACGTCCATTATCAATTACGTGGACATCTTAAAACGGGAAAATTTCCAGGATCCGAAAATTCAGAATTACCTCAACATTCTGGAGATGAAGGCCCAGAGACTGAAGACCCTGACAGAAGACGTGGTGGAGGCTTCAAAAGTCAGCAGCGGAAATATCAAGCTGGAATTTATGACGTTGAATCTGGTGGAACTGATCTATCAGGTGGAAGGAGAATACGAGGAGAAGTTTGAAGCGCGCAATATCAAAGTGATCCTCAATATGCCGGATGAACCGGTAACTGTCCGGGTGGATGGCAGAAGGATGTGGCGGGTATTTGCCAATATCTTTAACAATGCGGCAAAATACGCCATGGAAGGAAGCCGCGTCTATGCGGATCTGATGCTCCAGCCGGGGACGGCAAAGTTTATCCTGAAAAATGTTTCGGATCAGCAGCTGAATATTTCAGCCGATGAACTGACAGAGCGGTTTATCCGGGGAGACGTATCACGGAGCACAGAGGGAAGCGGACTTGGCCTTTCCATCGCGAAAAATCTGACGGAGCTTCAGGGAGGAACGTTTGAGCTTTATCTTGACGGCGATCTGTTTAAGGTAATCATTACTTTTCCACGGGTGAGACGGCTGATCAAGGAGCAGACGCCGAAAAAAGAAGACAAGAAAACGGAGCCGGAGACAAAACCGGAAGAAACAGATAAAAAATAAGGAAATCTTTAGATTCAGGAGAGGGTATTTCGATATCCTCTCCTTGCGTTTTGGCGGAATACGCATTACAATAATACAAGAAAAAAGTGGAAAGGAAGTTCCAAATGGAAGAACTGAGAGCATACCTGGAACAGGTATTTTGCATAGAGCTTCTGTCCGCGGTTCTGAGTAACCCAAGAGACAGAGAAAAAGCGTTCAAGGGCCGGATCCGTCCGGTGCTTAAAAAAGGAAATCTCGTATATCAGTTTGAGATTTTTAAAGGGAAACAGGTTTTTCATGAGAATCTGGAAGCGAAGGCAGCGGTGGACCGCGCCTGTGAGTGGATGGAGCATTTCCGCCAGATGCAGATTGACACAAAAAGCGAACGGGCATCGGTGCTGATCAGCAAGAAGGGGAAAGTGACCATCAACAGAAAAAAGGTAACACGCCCGGATCAGGGGAAACAGGATCTTTCCCACAACCGGGAGAAACAGTATATATTAAAGGAAGGAATGGATATTCCGTTCCTGCGTGATCTTGGAGTCATGACGCAGGAGGGAAAGATTGTCCGCTCCAGATTCGACAAATTCCGCCAGATCAACCGGTATCTGGAATTTATCGAGGATGTCCTTCCGAAGCTTCCGAAAGACCGGGAGATCACGATTCTGGATTTCGGATGCGGGAAGTCGTACCTGACCTTTGCCATGTATTATTTTCTGCATGAGATGAGAGGGTACGAGGTCCGCATGGTGGGACTGGATCTGAAGGAAGATGTGATCGAGCACTGCAACGCACTTGCAGAGAAATATGGCTACGACCATCTCCACTTCCTGACCGGAGACATTGCGCAGTATGAAGGAATGACGAAGGTCGATATGGTGGTGACGCTCCACGCCTGCGATACGGCAACAGACTATGCCCTTGCAAAGGCGGTTTCCTGGGGGGCGGACGTGATTCTTTCCGTGCCGTGCTGCCAGCATGAGCTGAACCGGCAGATTGAAAATGACATTTTAAGCCCGGTATTGTCCTACGGGCTTCTGAAAGAAAGAATGGCGGCTCTGGTCACAGACGGGCTCCGCGCCGAGTATCTGAAAAAAGAGGGGTATGATACTCAGATTCTGGAGTTCATCGACATGGAACACACGCCGAAAATATTCTGATCCGTGCAGTTAAAACAGGGAAGAAAGCGGAAAATCAGCACATAATAAAAGCGTGCGAGGAATTTCTTCATGTGAAACCGACAATAGGAAAGCTTTTATAAAAAAGGGGAGTTATTCATGAGAAAAAAAGCGATACATGCAGGTATTCTGGCCTGCGTATTCGTAGTGGCGATTATCATATTCAGCTATGCGGTGAACAGAAACCATGTGGATATGACGGCAGACATTGGAAATGCGTCGCTTCCGCAGGTTTCTTTTACCCATGATTCTTATACATTCAACACGCTTGCCGGATATACGAATGAGATGGAAATGGCGACCATGCGGGATCAGATCACACCGGTCATGGACGGCAAAATCAGCATGCAGGTGAAGGAAAACGACAAAACGGTCCGTTCCGCATCCTATGAGATCTATTCCATCGACGGCAGAAAAAAGCTGTATTCGGCCGATCTGGAGCTGAAAGAAAATGCGGCTCAGATCGAAATTCCGGAGAAGGTTCTGGAAGAGGGAGAGCGCTTCCTGAGAGTGACGATTTCCTTTGACGATGACGAACGGGCATATTATTACACACGGATTTCAGACGGATCCAACTGGAATATGAACCGCTGCATGGCCTATATCAAGAACTTTTTTGACAAAGAGAGGGACAAAGATGCGGCAGCAGAACTGCAGTCCGCGCTGGAGCCAAGCAGCGAGGGCGACAACACAACGTACCAGACTGTCACGATTCACTCGGATTTTGAGCATGTGACATGGGGAGACCTTGCGCCTGAGATCGTCGGGGATGTCCGGTGGGATATCAAGGAAGCCAACTCGATGTACATGTCTGTCCTTCTGACCTATCAGGTTGACTGTAAAGGGGAAGGCGAAAACGAGACAGACCGGTATAATGTCAAAGAGTTTTTCCGTGTCAGATATTCGGAAAATCAGCAGATGTATCTTCTGGACTATAACCGGACGATGAACCAGCTTTTCGACGGGGAAGAGAATGACATCGATGAGAATGGTGTTCTTCTCGGCGTGACAGATTCCGATGTGGATTATCTGATCAATCAGGAGGGAACAGTCGTCTCCTTTGTACAGGAGAGGGAGCTTTGGAACTACAATAAGGAAAATGACGAACTCTCCCGTGTATTCAGCTATGCGGACAGCGGCAGCCAGAATGCGCAGAATGCCTACGACCAGCACAGCGTACAGCTTGTATCCATGGACGAGGATGGAAGTACGACATTTACGGTGTCCGGCTATGTAAACAGGGGCACTCATGAAGGCGAGGTCGGCGTCAGCGTATATTACTACGATATCAATAAAAACTCTGTGGAGGAGAAGGTATTTATCCCAAGTACGAAGTCCTACCCGGTGCTGACAAATGATCCGGGCAAGCTTCTTTATTACAGCAATTCCAGCGGAAAGCTGTATGTGATGCAGGAAGGAACGCTGTATGAGGTAGATCTGGTTAATAATACGCGTACCACCCTTGTGACCAATCTGGAAACGGGGCAGTATGTAAGCTCCGGGGACGGCCACCTTCTGGCATACCAGAAGGACGGGGAGATCAATAACGCGACTCAGATAGAGGTGCTGAATCTTTCCACCGGAAAGGGATATCAGGTGGAGGCAGGTGCGGATGAAAGCATCCGGCCGCTCGGATTTATCCGGAATGACTTCGTGTTTGGAACTGCAAGGAGCGGCGACTCGGGCACGACAGCATCCGGCGAGACAGTGCTTCCGATGTACCGTCTGGAAATCCGCAACCAGAAAAACGAAACGGTCAAAGACTACCAGGCGGATAACATCTTTATTCTGGACGTCGTATTTGAAAACGATATGGCGACGTTGAAACGTGCCGTAAAAAGCGGAGATTTCTATACGTATACAAGCGAAGATTATATTACGAACAATGAAGAGAGGGAAGAGAGCAATATCACGATTGATTCCTATACAAGCGAGCTCAAAGGCCGTGAAATGCGGATTACCTACGAGGATGGAGTGGACGACAGTTCTCCGAAGATTCTAAAGCCGCAGCTTACGATCGCAAGGGAGCAGATGACGCTTTCCTTTGATTCACCGTCCCGGAAGGGAACCTACTATGTCTATGGATACGGTGAACTTCAGGGGATTTACCAGAATGCGGGATATGCGGTGCAGAGAGCATCCGAATTCAGCGGAGTAGCGGTGACCTCCAGACTGGCAAATGTATATGAAAGCGGCAACAGGCCGTCTGCGTATGAGATTTCGGATCTTGGGGATACTGCGGTCCGTGAGGGTGAGAGCACACTGGAAGCATGTATGAGAATCATCCTTGCCTCAGCAGGAAATGAGATTGATTTCCAGAAGGATATGGAGGATGGAGAATCCATCATTGACTTCATAGGCAGCCAGGTTTCCGGGGAAGCGCTGGAACTTTCCGACTGCCGGACAGAAGACGTCCTTTATCTGATCGGACAGGGCACTCCGGTGGCGGCGCTGACAGGAAACGGCAATGCAGTACTTTTGACGGGATACAGTCGGACGAATGTTCAGTATCTCAATCTTTCCACACAGGAAGTGGACACGGTGACATTTGAAGAGATGGATCAGATGGTAAATGCAAGCGGGAATACGTTTGTGGGATATACACAATAGCACAAACCATGCTATAATGATACAAAGTCGAAAAGAGACTGGAGGATAATAAAGATGGAATTAGTAACAGTAAAAGAATTATACAGGAAAACAGATTCGTACCTGGACAAGGAGGTATCCATCGGAGGATGGGTAAGAAGCATCCGGGATTCCAAGGCGTTTGGTTTTATTGTAGTAAATGACGGCTCTTTCTTTGAGCCGATTCAGGTGGTATACCACGATACGATGGAGAACTTCAAAGAGATCTCCAGATTAAACGTAGGGGCAGCCATCGTAGTAAAGGGAACTCTCGTTGCGACGCCGCAGGCAAAGCAGCCGTTTGAGATTCAGGCAGAAGAGATTACGGTAGAAGGAGCTTCCGCTCCGGACTACCCGCTTCAGAAGAAGCGCCACACACTGGAATTTTTAAGAACAATGACACATCTGCGCCCAAGAACAAATACGTTCCAGGCAGTGTTCCGCGTACGTTCTCTTGCAGCCTACGCGATTCACCAGTTCTTCCAGGAGAGAGGATTCGTGTATGTGCACACTCCGCTGATCACCGGAAGCGACTGTGAGGGTGCAGGAGAGATGTTCCAGGTAACGACAATGGATCTTCAGAATCCGCCGAAACTGGAAGATGGAAGCATCGATTACAGCAAGGATTTCTTCAACAAACACACAAGCCTGACGGTAAGCGGACAGCTCAACGCAGAGACATTTGCACAGTCCTTCCGTGATGTCTATACATTCGGACCGACATTCCGTGCGGAGAATTCCAACACGACCCGCCATGCGGCAGAGTTCTGGATGATCGAGCCGGAGATCGCATTTGCGGATCTGGAAGACGATATGGATCTTGCAGAAGCAATGTTAAAATATGTGATCCGCTACGTGATGGAAAACGCACCGGAAGAGATGAAGTTTTTCAACTCCTTTATTGACAAAGGACTTCTGGACCGTCTGACAAATGTGGTCGAATCCGAATTCGCAAGAGTGACATATACAGAAGCGATTGAGATTCTGGAGAAAAACAACGACAACTTCGAGTATAAGGTATCATGGGGATGTGATCTTCAGACCGAGCATGAGAGATACCTGACCGAAGAAATTTATAAGAAACCGGTATTTGTAACCGACTATCCGAAGGAAATCAAAGCATTCTATATGAAGCAGAACGACGATGGAAAGACCGTTGCCGCCATGGACTGCCTTGTGCCGGGAATCGGTGAAATCATCGGAGGAAGCCAGAGGGAGGACGACTACGGGAAACTCCGCAACAGAATGGAGGAACTCGGCATGGATCTGGATGAATACGGATTCTATCTGGATCTGAGAAAATACGGATCCACCCGTCACGCAGGCTACGGACTCGGATTTGAACGGTGCATCATGTACCTGACCGGAATGTCCAATATCCGTGACGTACTGCCGTTCCCAAGAACGGTCAACAACTGTGAACTGTAGATAAAATTCAGAAAAGGGGAGAAATCATGAATCATATTCTGGTTGTGGATGATGAGAGGGAGATAGCGGATGTTATTGAGCTGTATTTGAAAAATGACCAGTATGAGGTGTTGAAATTCTATACGGGCGAGGAGGCCCTTGCCTGTATAGAAACCACGAAGATTGATCTGGCGCTTCTGGACGTCATGCTGCCGGATATCGATGGATTTACGATTCTGAAAAAGATCAGGGAGAAGTACAATTTCCCGGTGATCATGCTGACGGCAAAGACCGAGTATATCGACAAGATTACCGGACTGACACTCGGAGCGGACGATTACATCGCAAAGCCGTTTAACCCGCTGGAGCTGGTTGCCAGAGTAAAGGCACAGATCCGCCGCTACACGAAGTACAATGACGGCGGCAGGGCGGAGAGCGATGTCATTGATTTTGGCGGTCTGTTTCTGGACCGCAATTCCCACGAGTGTGTCTTCAATGAAAAAAATCTGACACTGACTCCGATCGAGTTTGACATTCTGTGGCTGCTCTGTGAGAACAGAGGAAAGGTCATCAGTTCGGAAGAGCTCTTTGAAAACGTGTGGCACGAGAAGTACTATAAGAACAGCAACAATACCGTCATGGTACATATCAGACATCTTCGGGAGAAGATGAGCGGTCCTATGGGAAAATCAGATTTCATCAAGACGGTCTGGGGAGTGGGATACAAGGTTGAAGAGTAGATTGAAAAAATTTAAGAAAAGTAAATACAGGAAACTGAAGATCAGCCTGCTTCTGCAGACAGTATTGATCACCGCGCTTACAGTTCTGGTCGGTGGATTTCTGCTGGAATACATCATCGATGGGGTCTACAACGATGACGTATCCGAGATTTTCATCGGCTTCCTGAAATTCTTTCATGTAGAAGAGCAGCATGCCATCGCATTGTACTGGCAGATTCTTGGAAACAATAAGACGTTCTTCATGATGATCGGGTTTTTGGCACTGTTTGCGCTTTTTTTCTATATTGCGCTGTCAAAAATGATTACGTATCTGGAAGACGTTGAAAAAGAGATCGGGAAACTCGTCTCCCGTTCCCAGGAGCCGATCCATCTGATTCCGGAACTGGAGCCGATCGAGACAAAGCTGAACAATATCAAGTATACGCTGGAGCGGCAGGAGCGTGAGGTGCAGGAAAGTGAACAGAGAAAGAATGATCTGGTCGTCTTTCTGGCGCATGACCTCAAAACGCCGCTGACATCCATTGTGGCGTATTTGAGTATGCTGGAATCCCATCCGGATCTTCCGGAGGAGGAGAGGATCAAGTACACGGGGATTTCACTTGAGAAGGCAATCCGACTCGGGAAACTGATCGAAGAGTTTTTTGAGATCACGAAATTTAATGCACAGGACATTGTTCTGGAAAAGACAGAACTGAATTTAAGCAGAATGCTGGAGCAGATTGCAGATGAGATGTACGCGGTCCTTCAGGGCAAGAACTTAAAATGTGAGGTGGAGGCGGATGACGATATCGTTGTCCGGGCCGACCCGGACAAGCTTGCCAGAGTATTTGACAATCTCATGCGGAACGCCATTGCCTACTGCAGGAAGGATTCGACGATCCGGATCCATGTTTCACAGGATGAGAGTAACGCGCTGATTGTCTTTGTCAACGAAGGACCGAAAATTTCCAATGACAAGCTGCAGCATATTTTTGAGAAATTCTTCCGGGCGGACGATTCCAGGTCCAGTGAAACCGGAGGAGCGGGGCTCGGTCTTGCCATCGCAAAAGAGATCGTGGAACTTCACGGCGGCAGAATCTCTGCCCAGAGCGATGATCATGAGACCCGGTTTATCGTAGTCCTTCCAAAGAAAGAGAAAGGGGAACTTCAGGATGAAATTCATACATACATCGGACCTGCATCTCGGAGTGAGGCCTGATGCGGGACCGGAATATACGAAGAGACGCCCGGAAGAGATCTGGGAGACCTTCAAAAGCATTCTTGACCGGTGTGAGGACGAGCAGATTGACCTGCTTCTGATTTCGGGGGATGTGTTCCACAGACAGCCGCTTTTACGGGAACTGAAAGAGCTCAACGCCATGTTTGCGGGACTGTCTCATACAAAAGTCGTATTTACGGCCGGAAATCATGATTACTTAAAACCTAATTCCATGTACCGGAATTTCAAGTGGGCGGGCAATGTCGTCCCGCTTCTGGAAGGACGCCTTCTGAAAGTCGAGTTCCCGGAATTTCGGACCGCAGTATCCGGATTCAGTTACCTGGACAGAGAATTGCAGGGCGGAATCAGGGTAGAGTGGAAGTGTGTCCGGAGCATGGAAAACGAGATTCTTCTCCTTCACGGAGGAGACGAGAAACATCTTTCGTTTAAGAGGGCAGAGGTGGATCTGCTCGGTTATGATTATACGGCTCTTGGACACATTCACAAACCGGATCCGGAAATAACGGGAAAATGCCGGTACAGCGGTTCTCCGGAGCCGACAGACCCGAATGACACCGGAAAACACGGGTATGTGATAGGAACCGCAGAGAATGGCGTAGTCGAGACGGAGTTTGTTCCTGCGGCAAAGCGGGAGTACATCCATCTGGATATTCCGGTGGACGAGGACATGACAGGCCGTCTCCTTCTGGATACCCTCCGGGAGAAGATCGAGGAAAACGGCGTGGAAAATATGTACCGCTTTACACTGAAAGGACTCCGGGACCCGGATATCCGTTTTGATACCGTAAATATGGATGCGGGCGGAGGTGTCGTTGACATCCGGGATATGACAACCCCGGCTTATGACTATGAAAAGCTGTGCGCTTCCAACGGCCAGAACCTCCTTGGAAGATTTATCCAGAGTTTTCTTGAACAGGAAGAGGAAAGCCGCGGCGAAGTAGAGCAGATGGCGCTGTACGAGGGTGTACAGGCGATTCTGGAGACGAGAAAAGAGTAACCGATACACAAAAGAGAGAAAAAGGGGATACAAGAAGAGATGAAGTTAGAGCGACTGGAACTTTGGAGTTTCGGAAAATTCCATAACAGAACGATTGAACTTTCCGACGGGATCAATCTGTTCAGCGCAGAAAATGAGGCGGGGAAATCGACGGTCTATGCGTTTATTAAAAGTATGCTCTTTGATGTGGAAAGAGGACGCGGAAGAGGCGCGGCAAAGGATGAGTTCCACCAGTATGAGCCGTGGAGGAATCCGACTCAGTACTGCGGAATGGTCCGGTTTGAGAGCGGAGGACGGCATTTCCAGCTGGAAAGGGATTTTGCCAGAAAGGGAAAGAAGACAAGGCTTTTCTGTCTGGATGATGGAGAGGAACTTTCCGAAGAGAGCGGGGATCTTCAGGCGCTGCTGCTGGATCTGGATGCTGCCGGGTTTGAAAATACAGTGGCAGTCGGACAGTTGAAGGTCAGGCCTGGAGAAGAGCTTTCCTCTGCTCTGAAAAATTATGCGGCCAACTATTATGCATCGGGTGCGGGAAATATGGATCTGGAGGCGGCCCTTGCAGGACTTCAGAAGCGAAAAAAGGAGATAAGCATTCTTCTGCGCGAGGAAGCCCGGAAACGGCTTCAGAAACGGGAAGAGGCGGAACGTGCGGCCGAATATATCGCAAAAGATCTGGACCGTATTCAACGGGAAGCGGCAGCAGGCGAAGAAGAGATCCGGAGAGGGAAGCGGCTCCTGGATACGTATGAGCAGGCGCGGGGTGAACAGAAAAAGAAGAAGTTCCCGCTGAAAGGAGCGGCGGTCTGGTTTGTAGTGCTGATTCTCCTGATGATACTTCTTCCATCCTCCATCCGTTATTTTACAGCTGTGATCTGGGCAGTGGCAGGGCTTCTGGCCGAACTTTGGGTAATGCGGCCGGAGCCGGAGAGAGAGCAGACAGAGGAAGAACAGGCTGTCAGAAGAAGAATTGACAAGCTGAAATGGAACAGGGAGAAGCTGAGATCGGACCGAAGAGACAGACAGGTGGAATATGAGAACCTGCAGGAAATGATTTCCGAGGCATGTACTGTTTCCGAAGAGGAGAAGAACCTGGAACAGAAAAAAGCGGCACTGGAACTTGCGGCCGAAAGAATGCAGGAGGTATCCGGAGATGTAAGAAAAGAAACAGGAAACCGCCTTGCAAAGCGGGCAGCTGAAATTCTGGGAGAGCTTACGGACGGACGCTATACCAGGATCTTTATCGAAGAAGGGCTGGAAATCAGCATTTTTGACGGCATCCGTAAGATTCCGATTCACATGATGAGCCGGGGAACGATTGAGCAGATCTACTTTGCGGTAAGGATGGCGGCATCTGAAATTCTTTACGAAGAACCACTCCCGATCATTCTCGACGACACCTTTGCGTATTACGATGATAAACGAATGGAAGCGGCACTCCGGTGGCTGGCCGGACAGAAAAAACAAGTGCTCCTCTTCACCTGTCAGAACAGGGAAAAAGAAGCACTTGATCATATGCATCTTGCATACCGTGACGGATGGGATTAAATCTCCTCTCCGTTGCGGTATTTGTTTACTACATGCTGGATACGCTCGCTCGGACTTAAGATACTGCTGATAGAATCGTCATGATTCAGTGTATCGATCAGAAGAGCGATGTACTTGCTCATGTCGCAGTTGATATAGTACGGACGGCTTAAAAGCTCCGGCGTCTGATAAATCAGGTTAGTTGTGAGGATATTGTTGATGATGCCTTCCTCGTATGCCTTGTCGAATTTCTCAAGACCATTTGTGAACAGACCGAATGTTGCAGCGGCAAAGATCCGGTTTGCCTTTCTTTCTTTCAGCTGTTTTGCGACATCGATCATACTGTCTCCGGAGGAGATCATATCGTCAAGAATGATCACATCCTTGCCCTCTACGGAATCACCGAGGAACTCGTGGGCAACGATCGGATTGCGGCCGTCAACGATTCTTGTGTAATCACGGCGTTTATAGAACATACCCATATTCAGGCCAAGGACATTGGCAAGATAGATTGCACGTCCGGTCGCACCTTCGTCCGGGCTGATTGCCATCATGTGATCACTGTCGATCTTCAAATCTTTTACAGTTCTTAAAAGTCCCTTTACAAACTGATAAGTCGGACGGACAGTTTCAAATCCGCTCAGCGGAATCGCGTTCTGTACTCGTGGATCGTGGGCGTCAAAGGTAATGATATTGTCCACACCCATTTTTACAAGCTCCTGAAGAGCCAGGGCACAGTCCAGAGACTCACGGCTGCTGCGCTTGTGCTGGCGGCTCTCGTAGAGGAACGGCATGATGACATTGACACGGCGCGCCTTCCCTCCGATCGCGGCGATGATACGCTTCAGATTCTGAAAGTGGTCGTCCGGGGACATGTGGTTGATCTGACCGTTCAGGGAATAGGTCAGGCTGTAGTTGCAGACATCCACCATCAGATAGATATCCTTTCCACGGATGGATTCGCTGAGTACGCCTTTTGCTTCTCCTGAGCCGAAACGCGGTGTAGCGGCGTGGATCAGATAATTGTCTTTTTCATATCCGGTAAAAACAACGTCGTCTTTGAAGACATGTCCATCTTCTTTTCGCCATTTGACAATATAGTCATTGACTTTCTGGCCCATCTCCTCACAGCCCGTCAGGGCGATAATGCCAAGGGCTCCTACAGGGATATTTTCCAGATTTCGTTCTGTACGGTGCAGCATTGCTTTGCCTCCTATTTCATTAGTTTCTTTTTGATTCTGATATCGTCACCCGCAAGTTTGAGCAGGCGGTAGTTACTGCTGATGCGGGAAAACGTTCTTTCGCTATATATTGATTTTATCTCATTTAATGACAAATTGGTAGAGATAATAGTAGATTTCTTCTGCAAAATCCGGTCATTCAGGCAGATAAACAGCTGGGAGACCGTAAAGGAATTGGTAAGCTCCGTCCCAAGGTCATCGATAATCAGAAGCTCGCACTCGTCCAGCAGGGCGCCGGCCTGGCGCTTTTCCGGATCTGTATCGAACTCTCTGCTTCCCAGAATATCAAAGAGCTGGGAGGACGTCACGTAAATCACCGAGTGAATATGATCCATCAGCTCTCTGGCAATACAGTGGGTCAGAAAGGTCTTTCCGACTCCGGTATTTCCATAGATCAGAAGATTCTGGAACTTGCTTCCAAAGCTGTCCACAAAGGATCGGCACACATGAAGCGCCTCTTTTGCCATATCCAGCGAACTTTTGCCGCTCACCGGATCAATAAAATCCGAAGAATAGTAATCCATCCGGAAAGAAGAAAAATTTTCACTCTCTAAAATATCCTGCAGGTTGGACTGGGTGTAGAGCAGGTCAATCTCCGCCTTCTGGAAACAACGGCATTTCCGGCCGTCAAGATATCCTGTGTCCTGACAGTCCGGACATTCATAGGAAGGTTCCAGATAGTCCGAAGGGTAACCGGAACCGGCAAGCAGTGCCTGCTTTTCATCCCTCAGGGCATGAAGCCTTTCCCGGAATCGGGCAGGCGCATCGGCATTGCCATCGATCAGCGCTTTGGCTCCTGCAACACCAAGGTGTGAGATCTCCTCATCAATCTCACGGATCCGGGGAATCTTTTCATATATTTCACTGTAATGGCGGGTCAGCCTGTCGTGCGTCCGAAGATGCTTCTGCTCGTAGATCCGCATGATGGCGTCATACTGTGAATTCGTCAGTGCCATGAAACTTCTCCTTTACTCAGCTCTGTAAAAGCTGTCTCTCCAGGTCGTCCATATTGTAGTCGCGCTCCTCGAAATTGCTGAACTTTGTCTTTTTCCCGGAAGCCGGAGCCGGCTGGGAAGCAGACTTCTCGGAACGCTTCTTGATGTAGGCGGCATCGATAGCCGCAATATCCGCAAGGTGATGCACACCTTTCTGGTGCCAGTTCGTCAGGATCTTGTCCGCGTATTCAAAACTTGGCTGATGGATGGCGGAAACAGTCCGGCTGCATGCCTCCACAATAATATCAATGGTAAAGCCGTACTGCCCGGTCCACTTCTTCACAAGCTCTGTCTCAACCGGAGCGGCCATGCGCCCGGTGATGCCGAATGCTTTCAGAACCGCTGTGCAGTCCTTATTGTAAAAGGAAGCGGATCTTCTTGCCTCTGATACGGTCCGGATACCGGCATCCGCCCAGGCAAGAGCTACGGACTTGATGTAGTGCATGCTCCGGTGTCCGTTCTCTACGCAGTACTCGATCAGATACTCGGTCAGCTCCACGGAGAACTGTAAGGTGTCATAGAAATAAGTAAGTGTCTCCACATCGGAAGGAGACAGGGTACGTCCGATGTACTGCTCGGCGATGAACAGAAGCTGCTTGAATTCCCGGCGGCTTTTGTACTCGCTGATATCACCGATCAAAGGAGCCGCAGGGGCGGAATCCACAGGACTGTCCACGGCAGGAACAGGCGTATCCTCCGGAACAGAGGCCGGAGTGGCAACCTGGCTGTCCGGCACAGGTATGTCCACAGATGCAGAAGGAGCGTCCGCCTTTTTCGCGGCATCCGATTTCTGCGGTGCGTCCATCTGAAGTCCGCACATCTCGCCGTCCGGGCCGTATTCGATCGTGAGAAGCCCTTTCTTCGCCCAGTATTTCAAAGCGCGGATAATATCTCCCTCTGTGTTATCCAGAATCTCCGCAAATTCGGAAACCGAAAAAGGAGAACTGCTCTCCATACGGCGCAGCAAAAGGAGGTATACTTTAACGTATTCCCCGTTTGCCTTTGCCATGTAGGAGTCGATAAATGCATGATCAACACATGTAAAATGTTGTTCCGTACAGTCTGTGATTTTTAACATGCCCATTCCTTGAAACCTCTGTCTTTCTTTCTAAAGTAAAGGTATTATAGCACTTTAAGACCGGGAGAAAAAGCATTATTTTTCCCACACTTTGTGGATAAAACAGTGTGGATTCTGTGGAAAACTACCGTTTGAGAAGACTCTCCCCAATATTTACAACATCTCCGGCCCCCATAGTTATCAACAGGTCGTCTTTTTTACAATTTTCTAAAATAAATGTTTCGATCTCGTCAAAGCCTGGAAAATAGTGCACATCGCACCCTTTTGCCCTCAATTCGTCCGCCAGAAGTCCGGAAGACATACCGAGGGTATCGGTCTCGCGGGCCGCGTAGATATCTGCAAGAATGATATGATCCGCAAGGGAAAGTGCATCCGCGAACTCATGGAAAAAGGCTTTTGTCCGGCTGTAGGTGTGAGGCTGGAAGACGCACCATGTCTCCTTGTGCGGGTAAGACTTTGCCGCCTCCAGAGTAGCCCGGATCTCGGTCGGATGGTGCGCGTAATCGTCCACAATGTGGAAACCGTTCACGTCTCCTTTATACTGGAAACGACGGTCTGTCCCTTCAAAAGAGAGAAGTCCCTCCTGAATCTTCTCCATCGGGACATCCAGAAGCGATGCAGCAGCAATGGCCGCGAGGGCATTGGATACGTTGTGAAGTCCGTTTACGGAAAGGTGAATCCGACCGGCCTCCTGTCCTTTTACAAGGAGAAGGAAAGAAACATTGCCTTTCTCATCGTGGGTAATCTCTTTTGCGCTGAAATCCGCATTTTCCCTGTGCACATCGTAGATGATGACATTACAGTCAAGTCCCTCCAGAATCTCTTCCAGATGGCTGATCTCTCCATTGATAATCAGAGTGCCGTCATCAGGAAGAAGCTTCGCAAAGGTATGGAAAGAATTGCGGATGTCGTCAATATCTTTAAAGAAGTCCATATGGTCTTCCTCGATATTCAGGATGATACTGATCTTCGGGAAGAAGTGATGGTAGCTGTTTGTATATTCGCAGGCTTCTGTGACAAAAACCTCGGAGCCGCCGACACGGATATTGCCGTGGATGGCCTTTAAAATTCCGCCTACGGAGATCGTAGGATCTTTCTCTCCGGCGAGAAGAATATGGGAAAGCATGGAAGTCGTCGTCGTCTTCCCGTGGGTTCCGGCTACTGCGACCGGAATTTTGTAGTTGGTCATCAGCTGGCCAAGCAGCTCGGCCCGGCTGAGCATCGGAAGGCCGCGTCTTACCGCCTCCTGATATTCCTCATTATCCTCGTGGATGGCCGCCGTGTACACGACGACCTGTACAGTATCTTCTATATTGGAAGCCTTCTGACCGATGAAAACTTTCGCGCCCATCGAAACCAGATGATCTGTGAGAGAAGACTCCTTATTATCAGAACCGCTGACGGTAAAATGTTCGTCCAGTAATATTTCGGCAAGCCCGCTCATGCTGATACCGCCGATGCCGATAAAATGAATATGAACAGGTTCATTAAAGTTAATTTTGTACATATTTTACACTTCCGTTTCTGGCTTATTTTACATACCGGCGGGGAGAAAATCCCTGCCGGTCTGCTGTTCCCGTTCATTGTAGCATAACAAAATGAAAGATACAACGCTTCAAGGCCAGAACATTTTACCCTGAAAAATGTGAAAAAGCAGTTCTGAAAGAAAGCCTGTCCGCATAGTAATATATAGAGCAGGAGAGAAAAAAATACACAAAATTGCCTTAAAAACAACACGGTGTCTATAAAAAGCGGTTAAGATTATGTAAAATGCATAAAAAATAGAAGAAAAACGGCAAAAATATATAAAATTTACTCGATATTTATAAAAAGTGTGTTATAATAATGACATTAAATTACTGACAAGGGGTGAGGACATGATAAAAAAAGAGATGATAGCAATGCTGCTGGCCGGTGGACAGGGAAGCAGGCTTGGTGTTTTGACTGCCAAAGTGGCGAAGCCTGCAGTAGCGTTCGGCGGCAAGTACAGGATTATCGATTTTCCGCTCAGTAACTGCATTAATTCGGGGATCGATACAGTCGGAGTCCTGACACAGTATCAGCCGCTTCGTCTGAATTCTCATATTGGAATCGGAATCCCATGGGATCTGGACCGCAATGTGGGCGGTGTCACGATTCTGCCGCCATATGAGAAAAGCACGAACAGCGAGTGGTATACTGGAACGGCAAATGCGATCTATCAGAACCTGGATTATATGGAGTCGTTTAATCCGGACTATGTGCTTATTTTATCCGGTGATCATATTTACAAAATGGATTATGAAGTAATGCTGGATTATCATAAAGAGCACAATGCGGATGTCACCATCGCTGCCATGCCGGTGCCGCTTGAGGAGGCAAGCCGGTTTGGAATTGTAGTTGCAGATGAGGAAGGACACATCAATGATTTCCAGGAAAAACCAAAGGAGCCGAGGAGCAATCTGGCGTCCATGGGAATTTATATTTTCAGCTGGCCGGTGCTCAAAGATGCGCTTGTAAAAATGTCAGACGAGCCGTCCTGTGACTTTGGAAAGCACGTGATTCCGTACTGCCATGAAAATGGCAAGCGTCTTTTCGCGTATGAGTACAATGGTTACTGGAAAGATGTAGGAACACTTGGATCCTACTGGGAAGCCAACATGGAACTGATAGATCTGATCCCGGAATTCAACCTTTACGAAGAATTCTGGAAGATTTACACAAACAGTTCGATCCTGCCGCCGCAGTATATTTCCGATCAGGCGGTTGTGGAACGCAGCATTATCAGCAATGGTTCCGAGATTTACGGAGAAGTCCGTAATTCCGTGATCGGTGCCGGGGTTGTGATCGGAAAAGGAACGGTTGTCAGAGATTCTATTATTATGAAAGACACCGTGATCGGTGAAAACGGCGTGATTGACAAGTCGATCATTGCGGAGAATGTCCGGATTGGAGATCATGTGACGCTGGGCATCGGAAGTGATGTGCCGAATAAGGAAAAGCCGGCGATCTACTCCTTCGGGCTTGTGACGATCGGAGAGAATTCCGTGATCCCGTCCAATGTTCAGATTGGCAAGAATACTGCCATCAGCGGCGTGACAGAGGCAGAGGACTATCCGAACGGAGTGCTGGAAAGCGGAGAGACATTGATAAAGGCAGGTGAACGCGTATGAGAGCAGTAGGGATCATTCTGGCAGGCGGCAATAATCATAAAATGCGTGAACTGACATATAAACGGGCTGTGGCAGCCATGCCGGTGGCAGGAAGCTACCGGTGCATTGACTTCGCACTCAGCAATATGACCAATTCCCATATTCAGAAAGTTGCAGTATTGACACAGTACAACGCGAGATCTTTAAATGAGCACCTGAGTTCATCCAAATGGTGGGATTTCGGTAGAAAACAGGGAGGACTTTTTGTTTTTACTCCGACGATTACACTGGAAAACGGCAGCTGGTACCGGGGAACCGCAGACGCGATTTATCAGAATCTCGACTTCCTGAAAAAATGCCATGAGCCGTACGTTATCATTACATCCGGTGATGCTGTGTACAAACTGGATTACAACGAAGTTCTGGAATATCATATTAAGAAAAAAGCAGATATTACAGTAGTATGCAAGGATCTCGCACCGGGCGAAGATGCGACGAGATTCGGAACAATCAAGATGGACGATTCCATGAGAATTCAGGAGTTCGAGGAAAAACCGATGGTGGCAAATTCCAATACCATTTCCACCGGAATCTATGTGATCCGCCGCAGACAGCTGATCGATCTGATTGAACATGCAGCACAGGAGGACCGTTACGATTTCGTCAACGATATCCTGATCCGTTATAAGAATCTTAAAAAGATTTACGGATATAAGATCTCCAGCTACTGGAGCAATATTTCCACAGCAGAAGCATACTATCAGACAAATATGGATTTCCTGAGGCCGGAAGTGCGGAATTACTTTTTCAAAGAGTATCCGCCGGTATACTCCAAAGTCAGTGATCTTCCGCCGGCAAAATACAATCCGGGCTCCTACGTAAAGAACAGTCTTGTCTCCAGTGGATGTATTGTGAACGGAACCGTGGAAAATTCGATCCTGTTCAAGAAAGCATTCATCGGAAACAACTGTGTTGTAAGGAATTCTATTATCATGAATGATGTTTATCTTGGAGATAATACATACATTGAAAACTGTATCGTGGAAAGCCGCGATACAATCCGTGCCAACACAAGGCACGTCGGGGAAAACGGCATCAAAATTGTTGTCGAAAAGAATGAGAGATATGCGCTTTAGCGAGCATATATAGTACTTAAGAAAGGGGCAGGTAATATGCAGATTACAGATGTGCGCGTAAGAAAAGTAGCAAAAGAGGGGAAATTAAAGGCAGTTGTGTCAATAACGATGGATGAAGAGTTTGTCGTACACGACATCAAAGTTATCGAAGGGGAAAAAGGACTGTTCATCGCGATGCCTAGCAAAAAGGCTTTGGACGGAGAGTACAGAGATATCGCTCACCCAATCAATTCTGATACAAGAAACCGTATCCAGAGCATCATCCTCGAGAAATATGAGCAGGCTTTGACAGAAGAGGACGGAGAAGACCAGGAATAAAATGTTTTAGGGTTATGTAAAGGACAATTGAAAGGATAAGAAAGCCGGAAAAAGCAGATACCGGAAAGGGATGCTTTTTCCGGCTTTTTGTTGCGGGAAATCCTGTCTGAATTCCCAAGGCCGCCCCCGGAAAAGACTTAGAAAGACTAGTTCAAATCTTCCCCGGAAAAGAAAGGACGGATTTCAAAGTGAAGCGGCTTTTTGGTGGACGGATGCAGAAAATCAAGGCGGCAGGCGCAGAGATGGAGTCTGCGGGAAGGAATGCCGTCCGGATTGTATTTGCGGTCCCCCAGAATCGGACAGCCTACATGGGCAAGCTGGACACGGATCTGGTGATGCCGTCCCGTGTGCAGATGAATGGACAGATGGGAAACGAGCCGCCCGTCCCGGGTATGCTGATCCAGCATCTGGTAGTCCAGGACGGCCTTTTTGGCATCGGGCGTATCCGGTGAACAGACGGAAGAAAGATTCGTGCGTCCATCCCGGACAAGCCAGTCGGTCAAAGTTCCGGAAGACTCAGTCGGAGCACCTTCCGTGACAGCCTCATAATATTTCCCGAAACCATCCCCGGTAAGCTGGTTGTTTAATGCGGCAGCCGCCTTTTTCGTCTTCCCAAATACGAGAATTCCTTCTACAGGCTGGTCAAGCCGATGGATGACAGCAAGATACGGTGCCCCCTTCAACGGAGTCCCGCTTTTCCTTGCCTCCCGCATGAGATGATTTTTCAGAAGGCTGACCATGTCCTGGGACGAAAAAGATGCAGTCTGGACAGCCGTCCCGGCAGGTTTATGACAGACGAGGATCTCGGAATCCTCGAATAAGATTTCTGGTTTCATAATGTGCTCCTTTCATTTCACACATCATATCATATCCTGGAATGGTTGGCAAAGGAAAATCCATGTGGCCGGACGGCACAAAAAAATGGGAGAAACAATGTTTCGGCCGGGCAAAGGGAATGGTATAATAGAAACGGAACCAGGGAGACGATTCAATAAGGAGTGGAAGACACTGCGCAGACAGAGGAAGAGACGACAGAGATTACGATTTATCATACAAATGATACCCATGGATATCTCCAGGGTGACGGGGAATCTGTAATCGGGCTGCCGCTTGTGGCCGGACTGAAAAATGCGGATGAGAATGCGATTCTGGTAGATGCCGGAGACGCTACGCAGGGACTGCCGCTTGCCTCGCTGACGCAGGGAAACGATGTGATCCAACTGATGAATCTGGCGGGCTATGATGTCATGGCGGCAGGAAACCATGAGTTTGATTTTGGAACAGACGCATTTCTTAAAAATGTGTCACAGGCAGAATTCCCGGTGCTGGCGGCGAATATTTACAAAGATAATCAGCTGCTGCTTGCAGGACAGCAGGACGATACAGACGGCTGTCATGTGATCATTGAAAGACAGGGAAAGAAGATCGGATTTTTCGGGCTGACGACAACAGAGACCGCTTCAGCGACAAATCCGGAAGGAATCCAGGGAGTGACTTTTGCTGACGAGATTGAAACAGCAAAAACAGAGATTGCGCATCTGGAAGAAGCAGGAGCGGATGTTGTGATTGCAGTCGCCCACATGGGAGATGAGACCGGTGGAGCGGACTGTACGTCGGAAGATCTGGCAAACGGGATGACAGGCGAGTATCAGGGGGAGCTGGATGCGATCATTGACGGACACAGCCATACCGTGGAAAACGAGGAGGTCAACGACGTCCAGATTGTACAGACCGGAACCGGTCTGAGTGCAGTCGGAAAACTGACTGTATCGGTAAGTGAGAACAGTGATCCGGTCGTGACGGAGGAACTGCTTGGAATAGAAGACTTTGCGGAAGTAACGCCGGATGCAGAGGTAGCCGCAGAGCTTGAGAAAATTACCAGTGAGCAGAATGATTCGCTTCAGGAAGTGATAGGATCCACACCGACCACGCTCTGGGCAGGATGGATCGGAAATGTACCGCCGACAAGATTTGTAGAGACCAACTATGGAGATCTGGCGGCAGATGCCATCGCAGGTGCGGCAAAAGCTATGGTACAGCAGAATGGAACTGAAGAGGAAAAACAGATGCCGGTAGTCGGCGTGGAAAACGGCGGAGGAATCCGGGAGATGATTTCCAATGGAGATATCACAAAGGGAGACCTTGTGTCCACATTCCCGTTTTCCAACACGATCTATATGAAGAAAATCACTCCGAAGATTTTGTATGAGGTGATGGAACAGTCCGGCTCCAGTCTGGACGGGCAGGATCCGGAGACAGGTATGTTGCTTCAGCAGTCAGTGTCCGGAGGTTTTTTACAGATTTCCGGATTCCAGGTCGTATTTAATCCGGATGCGGAACCGGGCAGCAGAGTCGTGTCCATCACCCTTGACGGGCAGAGCACTCCGCTTGACCGGACAGATGATACGACCCAGATTATTATGGCGGGAAACAATTACATTATGAGCGGCGGCAACGATTATACCATACTTGCAGATCTTCCGAAATACGCGGAAGCAGGAGGAGAGCTGGAGACAATCGAGGCTTATGTTGAGAACAGTCTGAATAACGGAACGCTGTCCGGATATCAGGGAACAAAAGGAAGGATCGCTTATACAGGAAGCGTTTACCAGCCGAAAGATTATACCGCTTCCGTGAAAATCGTAAATGAAGATGGAAGCGTCTTCGCAAATCAGGAGATCAGTTACCGTGTAGACGGCGGCGAAGGCCAGATGGGCAGGACTGATGAAAACGGAATCCTTCATATCACCGTTACAGACGGCGGACATGGAATCCGTGTTTCCGATTCACAGGATGAGGTCTATGTGGACAACTATGCGGGACTTGGTATTGTAGAAGATACATTAAGAACAATGCCTCAGCTGACGGCACCGGAAGCAGGAAGTGAAATCCCGGTAAACAGCACAGAGGAACCGGAAGAACCGGAGGAGCCGGAAGATCCGTCCAAAGATGACGAAACCACAGACCCGGGAAAAGATACGGGAACAGGTTCCGGCGGAACGGAAAACGATAAGAAGGATCCGGGGGCTTCGGACGGAACGACAAACACAGACAATACAACAAAAACAGATAACGGTGCAGACGGACAGAAAAAAGCAGTAAAGACCGGTGATGAAGCTCCGGTTGAAGCTGCGGGAACTGCGGCGATCGTATCACTGGCTGTTATTGCAGCAGTGCTTGGCACAAAGGTAAGACGGAAATAGTAGGAGCTTCGGTTTCGTGCAGGAACTGTAAGCGAAGCGGATTCTATTTAGAAATGACGATGCCCCTCATCGGGAAGTGGATGAAATCATCCGGGAGCTTCCGATGAGGGGCATTGTTTATGATGTTTTTTCTTTTCCTGTATGGAAACTGTGTTGTACAATCCGCTCAGCGGTTTCGCTGATTGACAGATAGCTGGTATCCATGCAGTTTTCCAGTTTCGAAAAATGCGGTAATGATTTCAGACTGATTTCGAGCCACTGATCTGTCCGCCATTCACAGGTCTTATCCACTCTCCAGCGCTGAATGAGCTGTTCTTCACCGCACAGCAATGTGACGCTGACAGGCTCCAGATGCAGGGAGCAAATACCATCAATGATGCGCTGACACACCCATTTTTCATCCATCAGCCATACGAGTACAATCATCCGGCATACAGAACAGTTTTTATAATTTCCGATCATATGTAGAATATTGTCGACGGCCATTACTTTTGTCTCCTGATTGCCGACAAATGGATGCAGATCCAGACACCAGTCACCGTCGATAAAGGCGGTGCCGGGATGATGGTCTGCAATGTATTTTCCGACTGTGGTTTTCCCAACACCCATCGGGCCATTAATGATGATTACATTCATAATTTCTTTCCCTCATAATAAAAATTGTAAAGATGCGGAACTTTCTGCCAGACAGCATCAGACCGGACGGCGGATCAAAAGCCCTTTCATATTAGACGTCCGGTTATGCATCTTATATATCGTTTCTTTCTCTTCTTCAGTACATCCAATCAAGACTTTTATTTCAGAATCTTTTTTTACGATATCCACGGTACAGATGACAGCGTCAACTTTTTTTCGCCGGTTCCAACCCAGACATCAATTCCGCCGCCGTCCATGGATGCAGTGCCTTTTAGATATCCATAGTCTGCTTCGTAAATCTGTTCCGGATACCGGGGATGCGCGCTTCCCTTAGGACGATCAATGACAATGTCGCTGCTATGAACCAGTTCATCTAAAAGATTCCAGAATTCAGGATCAAAGGTATTCATAAAGAGACCTCCTTTTTTACCATTCGGATAACTGGGGACAAACATCCAATATATCTTGTCCGGATAACGGAAGGTTGGTTTTGCCTTTCAGTCTTTCGATAATGTCAGGCATGGGAGAAGCGACGATTTTTCTTCGGGTTTTTATTTCTTTCCCACATTTCGGGCAGACGTGCTGCGTAGCAGGAAGACAACTTTGCCTGCCTGTTTCAAACAGATCAGTACCGCAATCAGGGCATTTGACAGAAGCAATTCGATCTTTTAAGTATGGAAGCGTCTTTTGCGCCATATAGAGCTGGACCATGTTTGCATCCAGACAAATCCCGTCAATTTCTACTTCGCTGTAGGTGGCATCAATAACCGGGCGGGAATTATCCTGAGTATATGCATGGACATGGATTCCCTCAGTTTCTGTTTCTGGGCCAGTACAGAAGAAAGCCGGATTGAAACCCCAGATTGAGATGCCCAAAGGGAAATCCTGCTGTTTTATGCTTAATTTGCGAGTAGCCTTTACGAAATTTGCAGGAAAATGAAATTCGCTAAATAAACCATTGGCTTTTATAATAGGATTTCCAATTTCTGCAGTTTTTTCATAAAAATTTCGTCCGCAGCCTGAACAAAGATGTTTTTTGTGGGGATTTGCGGCAAACCAGTCTTTATCAAGATGCGGAAATCCGCAGTGTGGACATTCCAGGTAAGCAGTTTTCTGATTTAAGATATTGGAGGCCAGGTATGAAACCGCAGCAGTATAATCAAAAGAAACTTGCTGGTCTCCATTTGTTATCTGGAGAAGATGGCAGAATTTGTCAGCCTCGTTACCCGTTTGAACACGAATTCCAAAGGCGGAATCCATCTTTGCAGTATCATATACGGCCGGAACATATGCCCATAAAGCGATGTTGCCGGACTCCTCCTGGAGATTTACGGTCAAAGAATCCTGCGGCACGTCTGTAGCAGGATTGCTCTGGGCTAAACAAGTATGAAATTTTTCACCTTTTCCGTTACCGGCCGGAGCATGATGTGTCGTACACCAGTAGCGGTCAGTACCGTTTCGGTTTTTCCCTGCATAAACAATGTTACATTTTTTCATTGCGGCTCCTTTTAATGTAGAACGCTCAAAAGTTCTCCTTAAATATTCATATAGTGTATGATTAGCTTTTCGAAACTTTATCCAGCACCGTATATATGATGAGGTTTAAAATCAAGTAAAAGATAGATAAGACAGCAAGAATTTTGATGTCAATAGAGTGAGTCAGTATCAAAGTCATAGCAGCATACGAAATCAAAAATACGATAAAGCTGATGAGTGTCTGCTTTATTGGTTTCATTTGATCACTCTTTCCGAAAATTTATCATAGATTACGAAACTACAGCCAGTTAGCGTCTATTTCATTTTTTAAGTTGCAAAACATTGCATAGAAAGATTCCTTTGCCTGAGACACAATTTCCAGATCAATGTCTTCATTGTATGAATGTGCAACATTATTGTGTTCCTGTAAGGCGCGTAGCCATAATTCTTCGTCCTTGATCATACCAGCCTGATAAGCAGTTTTTAGAATAATTTTAGGTGATCCTGTTGCACTGGCTTCATAACCATGCATAGAAAGGATTTCTTTCATCATTTTCCATGACTGCTCGAAACAGATTTCATATAACCCGACCAAGCCAGTAAGAATAACCGTATCATCATTCATAAGGTTCAGTATATTTATATATCTGCTTCATGTTTGATAAAGCGGAACAAAAATTATCATATTTTTTCATAGAGTGTTTTCCCCTCCTTTTTTATAGACTCGCGTAATTCGGGCTGCATTGCCCGTTCCAGATCAACAATATCATATTTTAACAGCGTAGAAGTTTCTTCATCCAGATCCAAAGAAAAACGGGCTATATTTCCGCCGCTTACCGCAAGATCAATGTCACTGGTTGGGGAAAAATCTCCTCTTGCACGGGAGCCAAACAGAATAACTTGCCGAATGTTGTACTTCTGGGCCAATGAGGAGATTTCATTAAGGACTCTTTGATTGATTCCGGTGCTGGAGGGTGTGATTTTCATAGAAGTGTGTAGTTTTGTGATTTCACTCATTATACTGCACTCCTTTCTTTTTCTAATCATAGCATAGAAGAAAAGAAAAAGAAATTGTAAAAACCATGACATACCATGTACAAAAACGTTATGAGTTCCACCCGTACTCAACAGAAGGAAGATGTATCGTACATGCAAGCATGACTCTGCATCTTTCTTCTGCTGAGTACGGTGTGAACAGTAACACAAAAACGGGCAAAATAGTGGCAATCAATGCGTTTTACTTGACACTCTTGATTTTTTCGGGTAAAATTTGAATAATTTCATGGCGAAAGCCGAATAAATGAACGATGAAGGGGAATAGTAAGCCTAAGAGAAGTTTCAGAGAAGAGGCGGGTGGTGCGAGCCTTTGACGGATCACGGCTGAACCGGACCTGGAGTTCCTGTATGAAAAGTACAGCGTTTTATCAGCGTTAATGATCAATGAAGTGAGCCGCAGATTTTGTGGTTAATGAGGGTGGTACCGCCGGACATCCGGTCCCTGTTTGGGACGGATGCCCGGTGTTTTTGTTTATTTAACAGGAAACTTCGTTCCCTGTTAAATAAACACGCTCCGCGGGATGCGCACTCGCGCGAAGCAGAAACTTGTCGCTAAAGCGACCGCGCTCGGCGCGAGAGTTCCGCGAGCGGAACTCTTGGTTTAACAGGAAACTTTGTTTTAAAAACAGGGGGGCAGAAGTCCTTGGAAGCTGTGAAAAATATTGATTGAGAGGAGAATGCGACATGGCAAAGGACAACAAAAAATTTGTAAAGTCTATCACATCCAGAGATGAAGATTTCGCTCAGTGGTACACGGATGTGGTGAGAGAGGCAGAGCTTTGCGACTATTCCAGCGTGAAAGGATGCCTGAACTATCTGCCGAATGGATATGCAATCTGGGAAAATATCAAGGCAGATCTGGACAAGAGATTTAAAGATACAGGAGTAGAGAACGTATACCTTCCGATGCTGATTCCGGAGAATCTGCTTCAGAAAGAAGCGGATCACGTAGAAGGATTCGCTCCGGAAGCTGCATGGGTGACACATGGCGGAACAGAGAGATTACAGGAAAGATATGCGATCCGTCCGACATCAGAGACACTGTTCTGTGATCTGTGGAGCCGTATCGTGCAGTCTTACCGTGACCTTCCGAAAGTATGGAACCAGTGGAATTCCGTACTGAGATGGGAAAAGACGACACGTCCGTTCCTTCGTTCCAGAGAGTTCCTGTGGCAGGAAGGACATACCATCCACGCAACTTACGAGGAAGCAGAAGAGAGAACACTTATGATGTGGAAGGTCTACAAAGACTTCATCAGCGAGTCTCTTGCGATTCCATATGTAGCTGGAAGAAAGACAGAAAGTGAGAAGTTTGCAGGTGCAGAAGACACATACACAGTAGAAGCGCTGATGCATGATGGAAAGGCACTTCAGTCCGCGACAAGCCACTTCTTTGGAAATGGATTCCCGGATGCATACGACATCAAATATCTGGATAAGAACAATGAGCTCCACAGTGTTTATGAAACATCCTGGGGACTTTCTACAAGAATTATTGGTGCGATCATTATGGTACATGGCGATGACAGCGGCCTGGTGCTTCCGCCAAGAATCGCTCCGAAACAGGTACGCGTGATCCCGGTGGCACAGCACAAGGAAGGTGTTCTTGACCGTGCAGAAGAGCTGCTGGCAGCGATCCGCGCAGAAGGATTACGTGCAGACATCGACGAGTCCGAAAAGAGTCCGGGATGGAAATTCAGCGAGCAGGAGATGCTTGGAATTCCGGTACGTGTGGAACTTGGACCGAAAGATATCGAAAACGGTCAGGCAGTCCTTGTAAGACGTGACACAAGAGAGAAGACTGTTGTAGCAATCGACGAGGTACCGGCAGCACTGGCTGAACTTCTCGAGACAATTCAGCAGGATATGTATACAAGAGCAAAAGCATTCCTGGACGGCCACATCGACGAGGCAGAGACCATGGATGAAATGGTTGCAAAATTCAAGGACAACAGAGGATTCATCAAAGCGATGTGGTGTGGAGATGAAAGCTGTGAAGAAGCGATCAAGGCAGAGACAGGCGGAGCCGGATCCAGATGTCTGATCGAAGATGAAGAGCCGATTTCCGACAGATGTATTTACTGCGGAAAACCGGCAAAACACAAAGTTTTCTGGGGTAAAGCATACTAAAATGGAACAGGTCAGGATCAGACTGCCGGAAAAAGTGCAGTGGATCATCCGAAAGCTCAAAGAACAGGACTTTGACGCGTACGCAGTGGGCGGATGTGTCAGAGACTCGATACTGGGAAGGGAGCCGGAGGACTGGGATATCACAACGTCCGCAAAGCCGGAAGAGATCAAGCAGATCTTCCGGCGGACGGTGGATACCGGAATCGAGCACGGCACAGTGACTGTTCTGGCAGAAAAAGAAGGATTTGAAGTAACGACATACCGGATTGATGGCGAGTACGAAGACGGAAGGCACCCAAAAGAAGTCTGGTTTACAGGAAAGCTTGCAGAAGACCTCAAGAGACGGGATTTTACGATCAATGCCATGGCATACAACGATGAAGACGGCCTTTGTGACCTGTTCGGAGGACAGGAGGATCTGCAAAAAGGGATCATCCGGTGCGTGGGAGATGCCCGTGAGCGGTTTACGGAGGATGCACTCCGGATTCTGCGGGCTGTCCGATTTTCAGCACAGCTTGGATTTTCCATGGAAGAGAAGACAAAGGAGGCAGCGGGCGCGCTTGCCGGAACCCTTGTCAAAATCAGCGCGGAGCGGATTCAGAGCGAGCTTGTAAAGCTTCTCGTGTCACCGCACCCGGAAGAGATGCTGACGGCGTGGGAACTTGGCATCACCAAAGTGATTCTTCCGGAATTTGACCGGATGATGGAGACAACACAGGAGACGCCGCACCATATGTATAACGTAGGCGTGCATACAGTGGAGGCATTAAAGCATATCCGCGCAGACCGGATTCTCCGCCTTTCCATGCTGTTCCATGACATGGGCAAGCCGGAATACAAGACGATGGATCCGGACGGAACTGCCCATTTCAAGAAACATGCCATCGGAAGCGAACGGATTTCAAAAGAGATCATGCGACGGCTGAAATTTGATAATGATACGATCCGGAAGGTGTCAAAACTTGTCTACTACCATGACTACCGGATGCCGCCGAACCGGAGACTGGTCCGCAGGGCGGTGAACAAGATCGGAAAAGATCTGTTCCCTTACTATCTGGAAATCCGGATGGCAGATACTCTGGCACAGAGCCTGTATCACAGAGAAGACAAGATTTCAGATATCGAAGGCGTTGCAAAGTGCTTCCAGGAGATTGTGGATGAGGGCGAATGTGTATCGCTGAAAGAACTCGCCGTGACAGGGAAAGATCTGATCGATGCCGGAATCAGTCCGGGACCGCAGATGGGAGAGATTTTGAATGCTCTTCTTGAAGAGGTGCTGGAAGATCCGGAGAAAAATCAAAAAGACTACCTGCTTACACGGGCGGCCAATATGAATCATTTATAGTACAAAGATACAAAACAAAAAGACAGCCGTGATAGCTGGCGTACACCAGCATTATCACGGCTGTCTTTATGCAGTTTCCGCCCGCCATGCTGGAGGAGAATGATTGAACCGGTTCTATTTAATCCCCCGCATTCATAAGCTAGAAAGACGATTGAATCAGAAGGCAGGGGGCAGTTATGGGTGATTATGATTTAGAGGTACTGGAACAATATCCGATACAAGTGGACAATGTCCGAAAAGTGAGGGGTGCCATCCTGTGTGAGACGGATCGGGGTCTGATGCTTTTGAAACAGGCGGCATTATCAAAGCCGCGCATTTTAGTTATGAATGAAATCCATAAAGCGATGAAAAATCAGGAACATCTGAAGTGCGATGAGCTGATTCCGAATAAAGAAGGAGAGTTTCTGACAGTCTCTGAGGACGGGGTATCTTATTATCTGAAAGCGTGGTATCAGGGACGAGAGTGCGACGTCCGGAAACACTCGGAAATTCTGGAGTCGGCAAAGCTGCTGGCCAAAGTTCACAGGCTGATGGAATTTCCCCGGTGCAGGGAAGGATTCCGGGAACCGGATCTTGTGGATGAGTACCGCAGACATAACAGAGAACTGAAGAAAGTATGGAATTTTATCCGGAAAAAGACAATCAAAGGGGAGTTTGAAAGCAGATTCCTGGAATATTTTGAGGCTATGTACTGCGTGGCGGCCAGGGTGGAGCAGCGTCTTGAGGATTCGGCCTACCGGCAGCTGATGGAACAGAGCAGAGAAAAAGGAAGTTTTGTCCACGGAGAATACAATTACCACAATATTCTGATTGCTCCGGACGGCATGACAGTGGTGAACTTTGAACATGTGGGCAGAGACATTCAGCCGTCGGATCTTTATTATTTTCTCCGGAAAGTTATGGAAAAGCATCAGTGGAATGAAAAACTCGGTGCGGAGATTCTGCGGGCATACTGTGCGGTCAATCCCCTCAGAGAAGAAGAAAAAGAATACATTGCGCTCCGGCTTTCCTATCCGGAGAAATTCTGGAAATGCGCCAACACGTACTATAATTCCAACAAAGCATGGATTTCTTCCAAAAGTGTCGAAAAACTGCGGCTTTCCATTGAGCAGAACGAGGTAAAGAAGGCGTTTTTAGAACAGATATTTTCTTTCCATTTAGATAAGAGTGGTGTATAATAGACAGCATAGAAGACCAATCAGGAGGTACAAAGATATGGGATATCGTGAAAAATACGATGAATGGTTGACAAGTACATACTTTGACGCTGAGACAAAAGCAGAGTTAAAAGAGATCGAATCCAATGAAAAAGAAATCGAAGACCGTTTTTATAAGGATCTGGAGTTCGGTACAGCAGGACTCCGCGGAGTCATCGGCGCAGGAACGAACCGTATGAATATCTATACGGTACGTAAGGCAACCCAGGGACTGGCAAACTACATCGCCGGAAAAGGTGCGCAGGCACAGGGCGTTGCGATTGCATACGATTCCAGACGGATGTCCCCGGAATTTGCGGATGAAGCAGCGCTCTGCCTTGCGGCAAACGGAATCAAGGCTTATGTATTTGAAAGTCTCAGACCGACTCCGGAGCTTTCATTCGCGGTGAGAAAGTTAGGATGCATTGCCGGAATCAATATCACAGCAAGCCATAACCCGCCGGAATACAACGGATATAAAGTATACTGGGAGGACGGCGCGCAGATTACACCTCCTCACGACAAAGGTATCATGGACGAGGTAAAGGCAGTGACAGATTTTGCCACTGTTAAGACGATGGACAAAGAGGCTGCCAAAGAAGCAGGCCTTTACGAAGTCATCGGAGCGGCGATTGACGATGCTTATATCGCGGAGCTGAAAAAACAGGTACTGCATCAGGATGCCATTGATCAGGTCGGCAAAGAGCTCAAGATCGTATATTCCCCTCTTCACGGTACAGGAAATATCCCTGCAAGAAGAGTATTAAAAGAGCTCGGATTTGAAAATGTATATGTAGTAAAAGAGCAGGAGCTGCCGGACGGCGAATTCCCGACGGTATCCTACCCGAATCCGGAATCAGAAGAGGCATTTGAACTTGGACTGAAACTGGCAAAGGAAGTGGACGCAGATCTTGTTCTTGCGACAGATCCGGATGCTGACCGTCTTGGTGTTTATGTAAAAGATACGAAGTCCGGCGAGTATAAGGTGCTGACAGGAAATATGTCCGGATGCCTTCTTGCTGAATATGAGATCAGTCAGAGACAGGCGTTAAAAGGACTGCCGGAGGACGGCTGCCTGATCAAGACGATCGTTACGACCAATATGGCAGACGCCATTGCAAAGTCATACGGCCTCAGACTGATCGAAGTTCTGACAGGATTCAAGTACATCGGACAGCAGATTCTCGGATTTGAAACGACAGGAAAGGGCGAGTATGTATTCGGCTTTGAAGAAAGCTACGGATGTCTGATCGGAACCCATGCAAGAGATAAAGACGCGATTGTAGCAACCATGGCACTGTGCGAGGCAGCGGCTTACTATAAGACACAGGGCAAGACACTGTGGGATGCCATGATCGATATGTATAACAAATACGGCTACTACAAGGACAGTATCCAGTCCATCACAATGAAAGGAATCGAAGGACTGGAAAAGATCCAGGCGATTCTTGAGACGCTGAGGAATAATCCTCCGGTCAAAGTGGGAGAATACCAGGTATTAAAAGCCCGTGATTACAACGCAGATACGATCAAAGATCTGGCAACAGGCGAAGTGACAGCAACAGGACTTCCGAAGTCCAATGTTCTCTACTACGATCTGACAGACGACGCATGGCTTTGCGTAAGACCATCCGGAACAGAGCCGAAAGTGAAGTTCTACTATGGCATCAAGGGCACTTCTCTTGAGGACGCAGATGCCAAGTCAGAGGCTCTTGGGAAAGCTGTTCTGGAAATGATCGACAATATGCTTTAAAATATCAGAAAACTTTGTGAAACCTGCGGAAAACAGGGGCGCAGCACTATAATTCACTTGACAAATATACAAGAAACCGTTATAACTTTTAATGAAGATAACCCATAGAAATCAGGGGTTTTGAAAGTTAGATCATGACAGATCAGAAAGATACTTTTATAACGGGACAATAGGAGGATAAGTATTTATGAACAAAACAGAATTAATCGCAGCAGTGGCAGAAAAGGCAGAAATTTCCAAAAAAGATTCTGAAAAAGCATTAAAAGCATTCATCGACGTTGTAACAGACGAGTTAAAAGCTGGCGGAAAGATCCAGTTAGTAGGATTTGGTACTTTTGAAGTAAGCGAAAGAGCAGCAAGAGAAGGAAGAAATCCTCAGACAGGAAAGACTATGAAGATCGAAGCTTGCAAAGCTCCTAAATTCAAAGCTGGAAAAGCATTAAAAGACGCAATCAACGCATAAGATATTTATGAACGGAAATAGAGGGCTGTCAGGCCCTCTATTTTGTTACTATATTAAAGATACAGGAGGCAGTTATGAGACTGGACAAATTTTTAAAAGTTTCACGTCTGATCAAACGGCGCACCGTTGCAAATGAAGCGTGCGACGCGGGCAGAGTTACGGTAAACGGCAAGCCGGCGAAGGCATCTACAAAGGTAAAAAAAGGTGACGTGATCGAGATTCAGTTCGGCACGAAAGCAGTAAAGGCGGAAGTACTGGATATTCAGGATACGACGAAGAAGGAAGAGGCAAAAGAGCTTTTCCGTTATATTTAATTCAGAAAAGGAATAAAGGCGGGCGCGGATTCATAGTATATCTCAGAAGCACGTTGGAAGAAGCAGACAGGCTGACAACGAAAGAGAGGTTGAGAGAAGATGATGATGAGCAGCAGTATGATGAGCGTTACAGAAGAGGCACAGGTCCGGAAAGCACACAAACTGGTTGTCAATAACAGAAAGACAAGTCTTGTGACCGGAGTGCTGGATGTCCTGTCCTTTGATCTGAATGAGATTCTCCTGGAGACAGAACAGGGGATGATGATGGTGAAAGGGAGCGACCTCCATGTCAACCGGCTCAGTCTGGAAAAGGGAGAAGTCGACCTTTCCGGAAATATTGACAGCATTACATATTCAGATATGAAACAGACGACCAAACAGGGCGGAAAACTTCTTGCGCGCCTGTTCCATTAGGAGGCGGGCGATGAGCAGGCTGGGAGTCGAGGCGGATGCATTTTTAAGAGCATTTTTTTCAGGGATGTTCCTCTGTGGGGTATATGAGGTGCTGCGTCTTTTCCGGAGGATTATCCGGCATCATTCTATTGTCGTTTCCGCCGAAGATTTTCTGTACTGGCTGTTTTGCGGATTCTATCTGTTTGGCGAAATCTTTCAGACAAGTTCCGGAGAAATCCGGTGGTACTTTATCGCGGGAACTGTGGCAGGAGCAGTCGCCTTTTTTGCGGTTTTGTCAAAAACCGGCAAGTTCTGCGGAAAGATTTTTGAGAAAAAAACTGGAAAACACGGAAAAAGAGTTGATTAATCGTGGGAAAAAGGATACTATTATATGTATAACCTGGAACAACCTGAATCTACGGTGAGGTAAAGATGAAGATTTTTAAGAAAAAAACACGCACGTCTCAGAAGGGACCGCGGTTTTCCAGATATAAAGGAAGCGTTGTATTTATATCCTGTATTCTGCTTGTGCTTACGGCGGTGACGACCGTGCACAGCATTTCGCTCGGAGCTGAACTGCAAGACAAAAATGCGCAGATCACAGAGCTGGAAAAAGAGAAGAAGGCAGAGAAGCAGCGCACAGAAGAGATCGAAGAGTACAAAGAATATGTAGGGACGGATGAGTACGTCGAAGATACGGCCAGAGACAAGCTCGGCATGGTAAAGGAGAATGAAATTCTCTTTAAAGCTGAGGAATAATGATATGACATTGCACACAGAAGATAGCTTTGGGAAAGACTGATTTCCCGAAGCTGTTTTTTATTCTATTCAGGCAAAGTCTTTTCACGATACAGATATAAGAAGGGGCAGAAGATGGAAAAGAAGAGTTGTATGATGAATCCTTATGTGGAGCAGATGGAGAAATTCGGGAGATCGCTGGAGCATCTGGCGGATACGTTTTTCAGAATGGAAGAAAGGAAAGGGCAGTTTACCTCCGGCGAGGTGGAAGAAATGTTTTCCAGGGTATCTGAGAACGTGTGCAGAAACTGTGAAAACCGGTCCTGGTGTCTGGGAGAAAACAGGGTGCGGACGCATCAGATGGTATATGAAATTTTAAAAACTGCGGATGAATACGGAGCGGAACTGAATATGGATCTGAAAAAGAGGCTTCAAAGATACTGTATCCTGGCGCCGCGGTTTCTGCGTGAGACGATGGAAACCTTTCAGGATGCCAAGCAGGCGATGTTCTGGACCAACCGTATTGTACAGAGCAGAGAAGGATGCGCGGTGGAACTGGACGCCTTTGCGCGACTGATCCGGCATGCGACAAGGGAGCTGGACGCGAGCATTTTTTCGGATGAGCGTCTGGAAAAGCGGATCAGGACAAAGCTGAAAAACGAGAATATGCGGATACTGAGCATGGTCTTTTTGATGACACCGCAGGGAAGATATGAAATCCATCTGACCGCAAAGGCGGGGAAAGGACAGTGCGTCAGCACGAAAGAACTGGCACGGGTGCTGTCGGCCTGCACCGGACGGATCATGGAGCCGGCAAAAGACGAGAGAAGATCGCTGGGGCAGGAGTATGCGACCATTGTTTTCCTGGAGATGCAGCACTACTATACGCTTCAGGGAGTGGCAAAGATCGGAAAGGGGTGCGCGGATATTTCCGGGGACAGCTTTTCCATGATGGAGCTTCCGGCAGGAAAACAGGGAGCGGTTCTTTCTGACGGCATGGGTTCCGGAGAGGAGGCATACCGGGAGAGCGCCATGGTAGTGGATATGCTGGAGGAACTTCTGGAGGCGGGATTTCCGGCGCGGACAGCTCTGGAGATGATGAATACGGCGCTGGTGATCGGCCGGGAGGAGATCCGTTTTTCCACCATTGACATCAGTATTTTCGATTTGTATGAGGGGACTGTGGATATTTTAAAAGCAGGGGCGTCCACAACTTTTATCCGCCATCAAAATGGAGTGGAGAGGGTCTGCTCTACCAATCTTCCCCTCGGGGTGATTCAGGATCTGGAAATCCAGAGCGTACATAAGCATTTGCAGAGCGGGGATTTCGTCATTATGATTACAGACGGCATCATGGATGCGCTTCCGGTAGGGGAGCAGGAATTTCTTCTGGACACTATCATCCGAGGAACAAGCCTGAACAACCCGAAAGAAATGGCGCACCACATCCTGGAACAGGTGCTGGAGTGGACGGGGGAAGAGCCGATGGACGACATGACCGTGCTGGTTGTGGGAATCTGGAGAATATAACTTGCTTTTTACGGAATTATTATATAAGATGAAGAAAAAGAGATACAGGAGAAAACGACGTGGCTGAAGAGAAAAAACGGGAAGGATTGCAGAAAAAAGTGGAATCCTATCTAAGACGATGGAATATGATAGAGCGAGGGGAACATATAGTTGCAGGTATATCCGGAGGAGCTGATTCGGTATGCCTGCTTTTTGTACTTTTGAGCCTGCAAAAGACAATGGGAATCCGGGTCACGGCGGTTCACGTCAATCACATGCTGCGGGGAGAGGCGGCCGACGCGGACGAACGGTTTGTGGAAGAACTATGCAGGCAGCAGAACGTCCCATGCCGTGTGTTCCGGATTGATGTGGCAAAAGAGGCGGAAAAGAGAAAATGCTCCCAGGAGGAGGCGGGCCGGGAAGTCCGCCGGGAAGCCATGCGAAAGGTGATGGTGGAAGAGCATGCGGACAAAATCGCGTTTGCCCACCATCAGGACGATAACGCGGAGACTGTCATTATGAATCTCTGCAGGGGAAGCCGGGTAAAGGGGATGCGGGGGATTCTCCCGGTCTCCGGGGAACTGATTCATCCCCTCCTCTGCGTGGGAAAGGCAGAAATCGAGGCGGCGCTGAAAGAGCAGGGGATTCCGTGGAGAATCGACGCGACCAACCTGGAGGATGCTTACACAAGAAACCGGATCCGCAACAGAGTCATGAAAGAACTAAATGAGATCAATCCGGGAACGGCAGAACATATTTCCAGAATGGCGGAAAAAATGTCTGAGTTGTGGGAATATATGGAAGCCGAAACGGGAACATATATTAAAGAATGTGTGAAGGAAACAGACGGCGGAAAGCTCATCCGGAAAGCGGAACTGGAAAGAGTTCCGAAGGTGTTCCGGGAGGAAGTTATCCGTTCTGTACTCTGCGAGGTGTGCGCAGGTGAAAAAAATCTGCGGGCGGTTCATGTGCAGGATATCCACGGGCTTATAGAAAAACAGCCGGGGAGAAGCATATCACTTCCTTACGGAGTCAGAGCACTTCGGACATACGAAGGAGTATTGATACAGAAAAAAGAGAAGATGGGAGAACAGCTGGAGAAAAAACCGGAAATCGGGTTTAAAATGCAGGTCTTTGACCGCCGGGAGGGCGAAAAGTGGCCAGATACCCCCTACACGAAATGGTTTGATTATGATATAATAAAAGGCAGACTTGTCATGCGGACACGCCGGGAGGGTGACTACATTACGGTCACCGCAGACGGAAAGCGTCAGACTTTAAAGAAATTTTTTATTAATCAGAAGGTTCCGGCCGGCAAACGAGATGAAATTCCGCTGATTGCAGACGGGAATGAGATCGTCTGGATCGTCGGGTACCGGCAGAATAAAGCGTATCAGATTACGGAAAGAACAGTAAAAATAGTACAAATAGAGATTTACGGAGGAGAAAAAAATGGCAGAGACAATTAAAGTATTGGTTCCGGAGGAGCAGGTAAATCAAAGGATCGAGGAGCTTGGAAAGAAGATCAGTGAAGATTATGCCGGAAAGCATGTACATCTGATCTGCGTCCTGAAAGGCGGGGTCTTTTTTATGTGTGAACTTGCAAAGAGAATTACAGTTCCTGTTTCCATGGATTTTATGAGTGTCAGCAGCTATGGATCAGGCACGGAATCAAGCGGCGTGGTAAAGATCGTGAAGGATCTGGATGAACCGCTTGAGGGGAAAGATGTGATTATTGTGGAGGATATCATCGATTCCGGCCGCACGCTTTTTCATCTGATGAAAATTTTAAACGAAAGAGGGCCGAAAAGCATGCATATCTGTACACTTCTGGACAAACCGGAACGCCGCGTGAAAGATGTTCACGTTGACTATGTCGGCTTTAACATTCCGGATGAATTTGTAGTCGGCTACGGTCTTGACTATGACCAGAAGTACCGGAACCTTCCGTATATCGGAGTGGTCGAAGGAGTAGAATAGAAAGGAGAAAAAGGAAGGTTGAATAATAAAAAGAACAGAGGCTTCGGCAGCGTATCAGTACTGATATTCATCGTGCTGATCTTCCTTGCTTTCTGGGTAACCAATCAGTCACAGCAGAGAAGCAGGACGCTGACGCTGGATGAATACCATGAGGCCGTCGAAGGGAACCAGGTGGAAAGCGCTGTCATCTATCAGGATCAGGCAGTTCCGACGGGTCAGGTTGAACTTTTGATGAAAGATTCCGGAGAATACCGGTATGTCAATATTTCCAATGTTCAGAACGAACAGAATTATCTGGAAAGTGAAGGAATCAGCTGTGAGTTAAGTGAAGTACCGGGTGAAAATGTATTTCTGACATCGATTCTTCCAACGATCATTATGGTAGGCGCGATTTTCCTGCTTTTCGCATTTATGCGAAGACAGAGCGGCGCAGCTGACGGAGGAGCGGGTGCCAAAGCAATGAATTTCGGAAAAAGCCGGGCCAGAATGAGTACGGATAAAGACAAAAAAGTCACATTCGATGATGTGGCAGGACTCAAAGAGGAAAAAGAGGAACTTGAGGAAATTGTGGATTTTCTGAAAAATCCTCAAAGATATATTCAGGTAGGGGCGAGAATTCCGAAAGGAGTACTGCTGGAAGGACCTCCGGGAACAGGTAAGACACTGCTTGCGAAGGCTGTAGCCGGAGAGGCGGATGTACCGTTCTTTACGATTTCCGGTTCAGACTTCGTGGAAATGTTTGTCGGAGTCGGAGCATCCCGGGTAAGAGATCTGTTTGAAGATGCCAAGAAACATGCACCGTGTATTATTTTTATCGATGAGATTGACGCTGTTGCAAGACGCAGAGGAACCGGTATGGGAGGCGGACATGACGAAAGAGAGCAGACACTGAACCAGCTCCTTGTGGAGATGGACGGATTCGGAGTCAATGAGGGCATCATTGTCATGGCTGCGACGAACCGGGTAGATATTCTGGATCCAGCAATCCTGCGTCCGGGACGATTTGACAGAAAGGTTCTCGTAGGACGTCCGGATGTACAGGGAAGATTTGAGATTCTTGCCGTACACGCAAGATCCAAGCCGCTCGGAGATGACGTTGATCTGCGGCAGATCGCGCAGACGACAGCCGGATTTACCGGGGCGGATCTGGAAAACCTGCTCAATGAAAGCGCGATTTACGCGGCAAAGCAGGCCCGCATGTACATTACACAGGAGGATATCCGGCGGGCATTTGTCAAAGTCGGAATCGGCGCGGAGAAGAAGAGCCGTGTGATTTCAGACAAGGAAAAGAGGATTACGGCCTACCATGAGTCAGGACACGCGATCCTGTTCCATCTCCTACCGGATGTTGGGCCGGTCTATACGGTTTCCATCATTCCGACAGGAAACGGTGCGGCAGGATATACGATGCCGCTTCCGGAAAAGGACGAAATGTTCAACACAAAAGGGAAAATGCTTCAGGACATCACGGTTTCCCTTGGAGGCCGGGTGGCTGAAGAAATCATCTTCGATGACATTACGACAGGAGCGTCACAGGATATTAAACAGGCTACAAGCCTCGCAAAAGCGATGGTGACCAAGTTCGGCATGTCAAAGGAGGTCGGCTTGATCAATTATGACAATGACAGCGACGAAGTCTTCATAGGAAGAGACCTTGCCCATACAAGGGGCTACGGTGAAGCGGTTGCAGGGAAGATTGATGAGGAAGTGAAACGAATTATTGACGAATGTTATGAAGAAGCAAAGACAATAATAAATGAGCATATGGACGTATTACACAAGTGTGCATCTCTCCTTCTGGAAAAAGAAAAGATTTCCAGGGAAGAGTTTGAAAGTTTATTTACAGAAAGCTCTCAGGAAGAACAGATGCTGCCGGAGTAGATACGGGAAGAAAGGGAGTATGTTTATGAATAAACAGGCATTATTTTGTGATGGGACGGGAGTATATGTCATCCCGCCGGAACCGGTAGAAAATCAGAAGATAATTTTAAGATTCCGAACGGCGAAAGATGATGTGCAGGAAGTAAAAGTGGTCACAAGTGAGGCCTGTTTTTCTATGGAAAAAGGGCAGTCATCAGAAGTTTTTGATTATTATAATACCCGTATTCAGATAGGAAACGAGCCTTTGAAATATCACTTTGAAATTCGGGGAAATGATGGAGAAGTGGTGTATTTTAACCGCTACGGGGTAGTCGAAGAGCCGATGAAGACCTACGAGTTTGTGTTGATTCCCAACTTCTCCACACCGGAATGGGCAAAAGGGGCGGTAATGTATCAGATCTATACGGACCGTTTTTATAATGGAGATCCGGATAATGATGTTGTGACAGGGGAATACTATTATCTTGGAGCCAGATCCGAGAAAGTAGAAGACTGGAACCAGAAACCGGCCAAGGCGATGGCGATCCGTGAATTTTACGGCGGGGATCTTCAGGGAGTGCTTGATAAGCTTGACTACCTGCAGGAGCTCGGTGTTGAAGTCATTTATTTTAACCCGCTGTTCGTTTCGCCTTCTAATCACAAATACGATATTCAGGATTATGATTATATTGATCCGCACTTTGGCAGGATCGTAAAAGACGGCGGAGAGATCCTTACGGAGGGGTGTGCGGATAACAGTCAGGCGACAAAATATCAGGTACGAAGTGCCGGAAGGGCAAATCTGGAGGCAAGCAATCAGTTTTTTGTCCATGTGGTCGAGGAGATTCACAGACGCGGCATGAAAGTCATTCTTGACGGAGTTTTTAATCACTGCGGCTCCTTCAACAAGTGGATGGACAGAGAAAAGATCTACCTGAAAGAAGGAACGTATGAGCCGGGCGCATACATTTCAGCGGACAGCCCGTACCGGGACTTCTTCAAGTTTTATAACGAAGATCCGGGCGCATGGCCGGATAACGGAAGCTATGACGGCTGGTGGGGTCATGAAACGTTGCCAAAGCTGAATTATGAAGAGTCCGTAAAACTGGAAAACTATATTCTCAGGATCGGGAAAAAATGGGTTTCGCCGCCGTATAATGTGGACGGATGGAGACTGGACGTAGCGGCTGATCTTGGAATGTCAAAGGAATACAATCACGATTTCTGGAAACGCTTCCGGATGGCTGTCAAAAGTGCGAATCCGCAGGCGATTATTCTTGCGGAGCACTATGGAGATCCGAAAGAATGGCTTCAGGGAGATGAATGGGATACCGTCATGAATTACGATGCGTTTATGGAACCGCTGACCTGGTTTTTAACCGGTATGGAAAAGCACAGCGATTTCAGCCGGCCGGATCTGTGTGACAATGCGGATTATTTTATCAATTCCATCACGCACCATATGGCAGCAATGCCGACTCCGTCACTTATGACGGCAATGAATGAACTGTCAAACCATGACCATTCCCGTTTCCTGACACGGACGAATCATATGGTGGGACGTGTTGACCAGCTGGGACATGAAGCGGCAGAGATCTATACGAATCCGGCTATCATGAGAGAAGCTGTCGTGATGCAGATGACCTGGGTAGGAGCGCCGACAATCTATTATGGCGATGAGGCCGGGGTATACGGATTTACAGATCCGGACAACCGGAGAACATACCCGTGGGGAAATGAAGATAAAGAGATGATTGCTTTCCACAAGGAAGTTATCGCTATTCACAAACGTTACCGCGCATTCCGGACAGGATCGCTCAAGATGCTGACCTGGGAAGAAGGGATTCTTGCCTATGCACGCTTCAATGACAGAAGACAGTTTGTTGTTATCGTGAACAACAGAAGCGAGGCGGCAACAGTCCGCGTACCGGTCTGGCCGGCAGAGATTCCGATGCAGGGATTTATGAGAAGGCTGATCTATACATATGATGAAGGATATACAACAGAGTTTGAAGAGTATATTATAGAAAACGGCGAGATTGTCCTTAATATGGGGAAACATTCCGCAATAATTTTAAAAAAGCGTGAATATTAGCCAAAAACTTGACAAACCGGCATAGATGTAGTAAAAGTTATAAAATAGTACAAGTGCGAACAGACGCAGGAAAGACCTACGAAAGGATAAAAGAACTATGGTCCAGAAAGAGAGTGGAAACGGAAAGCTTCCAGAGAACAGACCGGTACGCCGGCAAAAAAGGCGGGCGGACGCATCCGGTCAGAAGAAGTCCGATTCAGACTATAATATGGATGAGGGACAGGAACGTACAACGACAAGAAAGCGAAAGACAGAGGGGACAAGACGGAAGATTCCTGACAGACTTACGGAAGAGGAAAAACGGGCAAGAAGATTGAAGGAGATCGGAAGACGTAAAGAACGAAAAGCCGAGCGCGCAGGTGCAGCCAGAGGTATGGTATTTTTCGCATTTCAGCTTGCGTCATCTCTGGCATTCTTGTGGCTTCTGTGCTGGATGGATATTCTGCTTATGGAATACCTTCTGGGAATCGCGGGAGTACTTCTGGTACTGCTTGGAATTACATTGATTTCACAGCTGGCTGTACGGGGAAGGGGCAAGATTGTCGGCAAGGTATTCAGTTTTTTGATGACGATTGTTCTGGCTGTCGGATCTTTTTATATTTATAAAACCGGCGGGGCGCTCCTGAGCATTGCAGGCGGCGGCTCGGAAAGTCATAAGATGGTTGCGGTCGTAAGAGAAAGTGACAAGGCAGAAGAGCTGAGCGATGCAGAAGATTATGTGTTTGGAATCCAGTATGCAACGGATGGAGAAAACACTGATAAAGCGCTTTCTAATATCAATAAGCAGTTGAAAAAGAGCATCGATACCGAAGTGTTTGATAATATGGAAGAGATGGCGCAGGCTCTGATGGATGAAGAGATCGATATCATTGTTTATGATTCCAACTATCAGAATACGATGGAGAAAGCGTCAGAAGGCTTCGGCTCCAATACAAGGGTGATTTACGAATATACAGTAGAAGAGACGCAGGATGTTTCTCTGGATGTTCCGGTTCAGTCAGAGCCGTTTACCGTGTATATCAGCGGTATTGATATCTACGGAAATGTGGAGGATTCCAGCCGAAGTGATGTTAATATCATCGCCACGGTCAACCCGACAACGCATCAGATTCTGCTGGTAACGACTCCGCGAGACTACTATGTGGAGATTCCGGGTATTTCCGGCGGCATGAAGGATAAACTGACACATGCAGGAAATTACGGGGTGGATGTTTCGATTGATACACTGGAAGAGCTGTATCAGGTATCAATTCCATTCTATGGGAGACTGAATTTTACCTCCTTTATCAATATTATTGATATTCTGGGCGGTGTAGACGTAGAGTCTGAATATGCCTTCACAACAGGCACCGACGCCGGAGCTGTTGTTGAAATTCAGGAAGGCACGAATCACCTGGACGGTCAGGAGGCACTTGCGTTTGCAAGAGAGCGTCATGCGCTTGTAGACGGCGACAATCAGCGTGGAAAGAATCAGGAGGCACTGATTACCGCAATGATCAAAAAGATGGTATCTCCATCCATGATCGTAAAGGCGGCTGATATCCTTGACGAGGCAGCCGACAGTGTAGAGACAAATATGTCCATGAAACAGATCCGGGCACTGATCAAACAGCAGCTCAGCGATCACTCAGACTGGCAGATCTACTCGATGGCAGCCGACGGTATCGGCGGTCAGGAGATGTGCTATTCGACCGGAAGTCAGTATCTTTATGTGACGATCCCGAATGAAGACACTGTGGCCGAGATTGCGGACATGATTAACAAGGTGGAGGCCGGAGAGATGATTGAAGGCTCTGAGACGGCTGATGGAACCTGATAACCAACGGTTAGGATTAAGATTTATGATACAAAAGAAAGCGCAAGGGAAATTTTCCTTGCGTTTTTCTTTGGAATGTGGTATAAATAGTTATTGGCAGGGCATGATACCCTGTATCATAAGGATGGATTCCCGAGTGGCCAAAGGGGGCAGACTGTAAATCTGTTAGCAACGCTTTCGGTGGTTCGAATCCACCTCCATCCACTTTGCCGCAGTGGCGGAACTGGCAGACGCACAGGACTTAAAATCCTGCGGGACTTATCCTCCCGTACCGGTTCGATTCCGGTCTGCGGCAGGTCTGAAAAAGCGTTAAATTCGTTAAATAGCGGATTTGGCGCTTTTTTCTTTTTATGGAAACATTGTACAATGTTGTAAAGCAGAGCTTGTATCGGAGAACGCGCATGGATAAACGTATTAAGAGTGGGTTCTGGACGGGGGAACGGTCTTATATGGAAGCGCCTCTGAGTTAAGGGCTACACTGGAATATGATTTTTCTCAGGAGAGAGAGTTCAGTTATAAAGGCCTTTCGATGAATGAGATTATCCATCATCTGGCGGTATTGGTCTCAAGATTATGGCAGATTCATATCTTTGGCGAGGGCAATACGAGAAACAACAGAGTATCTGGAATTGTTTTTAAGGAATCTGCTTCCGAATGAAAAAAATGAACTTCATAACCGATATTGGCATATAAGTGGACTTTGGAAGATGCAAAAAGTAGACATTGGAGAAGGGAAAGTAGACATTCAGAGTTCGAAAGTAGACATTGAAAGTCTGATTGCGGTGAAAGCGACAGATTTTTCGGAAAAGACAATTTCTCATATTTATAAAATGTATGACAAGTTCGGTTTTGATATGATTTTTGGGCGAACCGCAGTTGGTGAACTGCTTGGACTTCAGAATTCAAGTGCATCCAAGCTGCTTGCTAAACTGCTGAGGGCAGAAATAATAGAGCCGGTGTCCGGTCACGGGAAAGGGAAATACAGGTTTTCGAGAAGATGGTGATACAGCATATTTGTATAGATGCATTAGAGAATAAAACTATAGATGAAAAGAAAGAACAGTGCAGGGAAAATTATAACGAATTAAAAAGCGGATTACTGTCCTACCCGATGGAAAACTGTTTTAAATTGTTTTATAGACAAATGTATAAAGATTTTATTTTTTTTGGAATTAAGCTCGCTTGTGAAAGCGGCGATATGACTTTTATGCTGAATGGATTGTTTCAAGGGAATAGAATTGGAATGATAAGGAATAATTGTCTGAATACTACACAAGATCAATCTGGCGGCCTGGTTAACATAATTCTGGCTTTTGCGGCCAATGATTTAAAACTCGTAGGTAAAAGTATGCCGGTTTCTCCGGGGATCTCAGATAACGGATATTATAAAGGACATTACAACATGATGTATGCCATATACTGGAAAGATCAAGAAGCAGGGCGTGAGGCTGAAAAACAACTTCTGAAATTTATGGCAAAGAAACAAAGTAAATTTGATCTTTCTTTTACTCGTTATCTTTTGGCATTGTACTACGAAGATGCTTCTGAAATTTCAAACTGTTTACTTGAATTATGCTATACCGTTGCAAGATCGAACTGGGTGCAGGAAGAGATTTTCTTCGATACTCTTCATTATAAGTTAGGCAGACGTGTTGCGTTGTTTGTTCATGGACTCTACCACTTGGCATATTATTCGTTGAATGAAACTACTTTTACAAAGATTCAATTACCGGAGCACAAGACATTTATAAAAGAGTATGAGGAATTTAACATAGAACATGGTTTTCCAGTTGGCAGTCATTTCATTCATCTCGATGACATCAGCCAATATTTGGAACATTTTATTGATATAGAGATGATACCTGAAGTAGGCGTAGTGAAAGACATACATGACGGGAAAAACTATTTAGATGCAGATTCATTCCAGGAAAAAGTCTTTGCTAATTTGAAGTCAAAGAAGCTGATTGATTATGATGAATCCGCTGGGAAATTTGTTTTTCGCTCAATAAAATAGAATAATATTGTTTTTTGGGAGAAGCTATAATGAAAAGCTTCTTCTTTTTTTATGTGCCGCCGGGTAGATTTTTTTGAATCTGGCGGCTGTTTTTAATATTTCACAAACAAAACAGAAATCTTTCTCCAACATTTGGGCTGTAATCTTATACCATCAGATAAAGATAAATGAAGGAGCTTCCTGTATAATTCAAATATAGGGAATCCCATGAAAGGTGGTTGAGAAAAAAGGATACCTCAGAGTAAAATAAGATTTGCTGACTTTGAGCGGTTAGTAAAATCTTATAAAACAGAGAGGTATCTAAAATGAAGTATAACACACAAAACGCAAAAATTGCATCTATTACGGAAGAAACTTTAATCCTTGGGATTGATGTCGGAAGTGAAACTCATTATGTAAGGGCATTCGACTGGCGTAATTATGAATTTTCTGATAAGCCACTGGCATTCAGCAATGATGAAGCCGGGTTCCTGACATTCATAGCGTGGGTCGAGGATATCAAAGAGAAATCAGGCAAAACTGCTGTGATCCCCGGAATGGAACCAACAGGACATTACTGGTTCAATCTTGGGAAGTTCCTGCAGGACAGCGGGATGAGACCAGTTCATGTGAATCCGCACCATGTAAAAAAATCGAAGGAAATGGATGACAATAATCCGGAGAAGAATGACCGTAAAGATCCAAAAACCATTGCTGCACTGGTGAATGAAGGACGTTTTTCCTGTCCTTATATTCCTACAGGGGTTTATGCAGAGATCCGGAGCCTTTCAAACCTGCGCTTCCAGACACAGGAAGAGATCACAAGGGTTCGAAACCGAATCGCGCGATGGATCAGTATCTATTTTCCTGAATATAAAGACGTTTATGGGAAACTGGATGCAGTAAGCGGGATGATGGTGCTTAAGGAGGCTCCGCTTCCGATGAGGATCAAAGAACTGGGAGCGGAAGGGATCAACCAGATCTGGCGGAACGCAAGGCTGAGAGGCGCCGGGATGAAGAGGGCAAAGACCCTGTTATCGGCAGCGGAGCACAGCGTTGGGAGCCAGGAAGCACCGGAAACAGCATCCTTGGAGATCCGAAATCTGTTGGAAGACTATGAGAAGTATGGCAGGCGTATGGAGGAGCTGATGGCTAAGATAGAAGAAAAGATCAAGGAAGTTCCATATGTAGATAAACTTCTAGAGATCAAAGGGATCGGGCTGAAAACGGTATGTGGATTTATCTCAGAAGTTGGCGATCTAAGCAGGTTTGATGATCCGAAGCAGTTACAGAAGCTGGCGGGATATGCGATTGTGAAGAACAGCTCAGGGAAGCATGCAGGCGAAAGCCATATCAGTTACCGGGGACGGAAGAGGCTGAGATATGTGTTGTATGAAGCGGCGATATCCGTGATAGGGAAAAATGGCGAATTCAGGGAGATTCACCGGTATTATCAAACAAGGGATAAGAATCCCCTGAAAAAGATGCAGTCGGTCGTAGTGATAGCATGTAAAGTTCTTCGAGTCTTCTATGCCATACTGACAAAGGGAGTAGAGTATGATGGGGAAAAGATGCTGCGTGATATCAGGAGGCCGGGAATGAGTGCCCAGGCAGCATAAGAAGATAAGTCATCGTAAGAAAAGCTGACGTGGCTGAAGTGAGTGGTCAGATCAAAAGAGACTCTGGCCGTAGAGTTCAGCCACGCCGGAGAGGAAGCAGCTGACTGAAAAGCAGAAAGGCAGCACGTGAGAGGGAAACGTCCGCTGGGAACAGCGCTGTCACGGGAAGCCGGTCAGTAAATGTTATGATTACAAAGAATGAGCCAGTAGTCGGCGGGAATATTTTCCATAGGGCAAGACCCTGGCAAGGAGCTAAGCTGACACCCTGGTTATGGGCAGGCGGGACGAAGGAAGTGAGGACCAGTGCAGAAATGTACAGAGATCCTGGTAGACACGGGAGGTGCGCTGCCATAGATGGATGGGTATACAAAAGGCCATGTAAAGCGGAAAAGAGAGACGTTTTATTTCGTATACCCATAACCACCTATTTTTGTACCAGATACAGAAAATGCTCATGATCGAGGCTCGTTCATCTGAGATAGGAACTTAGAAATCCCTTGATTTTAAGGGGAAAAACACTTGACTAAATAGGGAGGAAAGAATAGTGGCAAAGTCAAAACTTGTAAAAGTAAATCAGAAAATAGCCGAGAAGGTTGTGGGCGGCTACAAGAAGATTGAGGATGGTGCTGTAGGAGGATTTACAAAAATCTCGGATTCTTTTGTGGATCAGTTCCTGACAAAAGACGGGGAGTCAATTGAAGAGGCGAAAGCCAGACTTGCAGAAGAACAGAAAGAACGTCAGATGAAAGCAATGAAGAAAAAGGAGAGAGTATAGCATGAAGAAAAGTAGTTTTGTAGCAATGATTTTGGGAACAATCGGGGGAATCTTTTTTGCACTTGGGATGTGCATGGCATTGATACCGGAATGGAATGCCTTCCAGCCGGGAGTGGTTATGGGTGTTATCGGCGCGGTGATCCTTTTAATTATGGTACTTGTCTGGAGAAAGATGGAAAATAAAAATCCGATCCATCTGTCGGGAAAAACAATCGGAACGGTTCTGCTTGGAATTATTGGCGCGCTGACGCTTGGTATAGGCATGTGCCTGACAATGGTATGGAGCAATATGATTGCAGGAATTGTGATTGGTCTGGTGGGAATCATTCTTCTGTTATGTCTGATTCCTCTGACAAAAGGATTCAAAGAACAGTAAGGAAAAATCCTGTACGCTCTGTTTGTGGTGGCGGTCATCACCCTGGTTTTTGTGGGAAACGTGGTACTGGGATAAAAAGCAGAGATTGATATTGACATTAGTAACATAGTGAATATAAAATAGTTATATAAATAATTTATATAACTATTTTTTTATGGAGAAAAAGATGCCGAAACAGAGAATTACAAAAGAGATGGTCGTGGAAGCGGCGTTTGAAATTGCAAGAAATGACGGGATGGAGCAGGTGCTTGTAAAAAACATTGCGGAAAAGATCGGTTGCTCTGTGCAGCCGATCTACAGTTACTGTAGAAATATGGATGGACTGAAGGCAGACGTGACGGGCCGGGCGTTGGAGTTTGTGCGGGAATTTGCAGCGGCGCATATTGACCCGTCAGATCTCTTTGCCAGCACAGGCAGAGCGTATGTACAGCTTGCAAAAGAGGAGCCGAATATATTTAAGCTGTTCATTCTGCACCGGAGAGAAGGAGTTTCCTCTCTGGATGAACTGTATCAGAAAGAAACAGATCCCCAGACCTCCGGATTTATTGCAGACGGGCTGAAAATCAGCAGGGAAGAAGCAAAGAAGCTTCATCTGCATATGTTGATTTATACGATCGGCATCGGGACAATCTTCTGTATGACAACACCGGGCATTTCGACAGAGGAAATTTTTGAGCAGCAGGAGAAGGCGTATCAGATTTTTCTGAAAGAGACACTTGAAAACAAGAGAAACGGAAACCAGCAGGGATAGTGTTCAGTGAGGGATGATTATGGGCAGAGGAATTATCTTGTATCAATCAAAATATGGAGCGGCCAGAAAATATGCCGGATGGCTCAAAGAGGCGACAGGCTTTGAGGCGGTGGAAGTGAAACAGGCCGAAATCGGTGAAGTCATCCGGTATGACGTAATTATTTTATGCGGAGGCATTTATGCATCCGGCATAGCGGGCATTTCGTTTCTGCGGAAACACTTTGACAGACTGAAAGAAAAACAGGTTATGGTGTTTGCGGTCGGGGCATCTCCGTACGATGAAAAAGCACTTGAGGAAGTAAAAACGGTAAATTTGAAGGGAGAACTCGCATCCATCCCTCTTTATTACGGAAGAGGAATGTGGGATGAAGAGAAAATGACATGGAAAGACCGGACCCTGTGCAGGATGTTGAAAAAAGCGGTAGCCAAAAAGGATCCGGACACCTACGAGCCGTGGATGAAAGCGCTGATGAGTGCGGACGGGAAACAATGTGACTGGACAGACCGAAGTTATCTGGAACCGATTTTAAAAGATTTGAAAAAAATTTGAAAAAAATGAATGGAAACACTCCTTTGAATCGTATTAGAGATGAAAGACAAAGGAGGGATTGAGATGAAGAAAATTGTAGCAGGAATTCTGGCGGCAGTAATCGGAGTATCGGTGGCTGCATCCGGGGCTGTAAAGGCCGGAAACAGACAGGAGACTTCAGCCGGCTGGAACAATGGGATCTGTGTAAACAGCTCGGTATGTCCGAACCATCATAACAATACAGGTGACTGTGCAGGAACGGGAACCTGTTATACAGATTCCGATCATGATGGTGTCTGTGACAATTATCAGAATAAAACCTGCAATAATGCAGAAGGACACCATATGCACCACCAGAACAGTGGATGCAGGGGAGGACGAAACAGGTAAACATGTATGCAAAGTGAACGAGAGGTAAACAGGGCGATTGAAAGGTATTCGGATATGGTCAGAAGAATCTGCCTGATCCACCTGCAGAATAGTGCTGATACCGAGGACATATTTCAGACGGTTTTTCTGAAATATGTCCTTCGTTCCATGCCGTTTGAAAATGAAGAACATGAAAAAGCCTGGCTGATCCGGGTGACAGTAAATGCCTGCAAGGATCTGCGCAGAAGCTTTTTCAGGAGCAGGACGGTCTCGCTGGATTCACTCCTGGAGATGCCGGCTCCGAACCGTCAGGACCACAGAGAAGTGCTGGAGGCAGTGCTGTCTCTTCCGGGAAAATATAAAGATGCGGTCTATCTGCATTATTATGAGGGATATACAGCGGAAGAAATCGGGAAAATTCTCGGGAAGAAAACCAATACGGTTTACACGATGCTGACACGTGCGCGGGCACTGTTAAAGGAAAAGCTTGGAGGTGAGGAGTACGGATAAGAGAATAAAAGAAGCGTTTGGTCAGATTCACGCAGACGAAGAGATGAAAGAACGCACAAAACAGTTTCTTAGAGAAAAAACAGATGGATACAAGAAAAAGAGAATTCGCTCCTACCGTACCTGGATCCCGGTGGCGGCATGTCTGGTGATTTTTCTGATTGCAGGGGGCTACTGGAGCTTTTTCCTCCCGACAGCGGCGATTCAGATCGAAGTGAATCCTTCGCTGGAAATGGAAGTCAACCGCTTTGGTAGAGTGCTTTCTCTGGAAGGGAAAAATGAAGACGGGGAAAGACTGGCCGGGGAATTAAACCTCCGATTTATGGATTATGATGAGGCGGTGGATGAAATTCTACAAAATGAGCAGATTGTGGCACTTTTGAATCAGAATGAAATTTTATCTGTGGTTGTTATAGGAGAAAACAAGCAGAGTCAGGATATGATGGCATTTGTGGAAGAACTGGAACAGACACAGCACAATATCGACTGCTGCCATGCGACAGAAAGCGAAGCGCAAGAAGCGGAAGAAGCAGGACTTGGATATGGCAAATACAGAGCATATCTGGAATTGAAGGAGCTGGATCCCGACATAACGACGGAGGAAGCGGCCAATATGACCATGAGAGAACTTTATGAGAGGATCCGGGAACTGGAAGCGGATGGTGACACACAGACAAGTACCGGAACCGGAGGAAGCGGACAGGGAAAACATCACCATCATGGACATAAAAATGAATAGTGAATATAAAAAACAGCAGATTTGGAACAGCAATTTTATTTGGTGCGTCCTATACTAAATGTACCACGTGGAAGAAACAATAGGAGTGAGGTATATGGAAGCAGGAACCATTATTCGGAAAAGTAAGGAGTATATCGAAAAGCATATTGATGAAGTGCTGACAGTGGCAAAGATCGCTGGGACGGTTGGATATTCAGAATATCATTTTTCAAGAATCTTCCGGCAGGAGACTGGAGTCTCAGTGATGGAATATGTAAAAAGTGAAAAACTCCGAAGGGCGTCCGGGGATATACGGAATGGAGCGAAGATTGTGGATACAGCTGTAAAATATGGCTGGGAATCTCACAATGGATTTACGAAAGCATTCAAAAAAGAGTTTGGTTACTGCCCGGCCTTACTGCGAGCCATGGTTATGAGTATGAAACAGTTAGGAGGAAAAAATGTGAACGAGGGAATGACTGGAAGACCAGAGGAACATGCTGAAAAACAAATGCTGTTTGAAAAATTAAAAGAGATGGTTCTGACATTGAATCCGGAAGAAGATGTGAGAAATCTGGAGCAGATCTATCTCTACGCATGCCAGATTTATCAAGGAATGAAGCGGTATTCCGGCGATGAATATATTACACACCCGCTCCACACTGCGCTTTTACTTGCGGATATGGAGGCGGAGCCTGAAACCATTCTCGCAGGATTATTTTGCGATGCATTGAAAAAGACAGAAGCCACAATGAAAGAATTAAGGAAATATCTTCCGGAGAAAACAGCTGATCTGATTGAAGCAAAAGCAGCGGAAGAAGCGGATATGGAGACAGATATTTTGGAACAGGTCACCTTGCTCCGGCTCGCCGAGCGTCTTCATAATATGAAGACGATTGAATGGATCGATGAGGAACAAAGAAAAAAACGGGCAGCTGAAACCATGGAAATTTTTCTTCCGTTGGCTGAAAAGACGGGCAATCATGAGATTGCAGAGGAACTAAAAACGCTGGCGGAAGAGAATTTGTAACGATGATGAATGTTTCTTTTAATGGGCATAATACAGCGGCAGGCGCGATTCATATGAACCACGCCTGCCGCTTTGTAATATGGGAATATCTAGAGGTATCATTCTTGCCGGACGGCTGTTTAAAGGTCGGATACGAACTTATTTTTCCTTTTCCGCAAGTGCCTCTTTTCCAAGAGCGTCCGCTGCAACGATAGCTGCGTAGAGCTGATCCGGAGTGACATCCGCTACCATGTTGTGGATGGATTCACCTTCTACACAGGATTTCTCGGCGATAATGCGGATCTCTTCGTCTTTGGTGATACCGATTTCTTCCAGTGTAACAGGAAGGCCGACTTCCATACAGAAATTCTGCACTTCCTTGAATTCTTCTTTAGATGCCCGTTCCAGAACAAGCTGTACGAGGGTGCCAAAAGCAACGCAGTTTCCATGCGGAGCGCTGTGGCCGCCAAGTGCGGTAAGACCGTTATAGAAAGAGTGGGCAACGGCAAGCCCTCCGTTGTCGGCACCGACACCGGAGAGGTAAACATTGGCTTCGATAATGGCTTCCAGTGCCGGAGTTACCACATGGCATTCGCATGCCTTTTTTGCAGAAGCACCGTATTCTTTCAGTGTGTCATAACAGAGCCGGCAGAGAGCCATGGCTGACTGGGTAATTCCGCCGGATTCCAGGCTCGGAGCGTCTGTGCGCTCGCATGCGCGTGCTTCAAAATAAGTTCCGAGGGCATCGCCCATGCCGGCAACCAGGAATCTGACCGGCGCATTAGCGATGATGGCACTGTCTACAATGACGGCTTCCGGGTTCTTTGGATAGAACAGATAACTGTTGAATGTTTCATCATCATTGTAGATAACAGAAAGACCGGTGCATGGAGCGTCTGTCGCTACAACGGTTGGTACAATAACGACAGGAAGCTTTTCGTAGTGTGCTGTCGCTTTTGCTGTGTCAATTGCGGAACCGCCGCCCACACCGACGACGACATTCAGATGGTTTTCTCTGACGATTTCCCGCATTTTTTCGATCTCCCCTGTACTTGAAACTCCGCCGAAGATTTCGTACTGGCGGACGTCGGATGTCCCTTCAAAACTTTTTTCGATCTTGTCGTGAGCCATCTTATATCCGCTTCTGGAGCAGATAAACAGCCACTTATCACCAAGACTGGTCATTTCCTTGTGGAATTGCAGCAGAGAATCCTTTCCCTGTACATATTTTTGAGGTGCACGCATCATTCTAAGTCTAAGCATATGTAAGACCTCCCTTTCGCCTTGCGTTTACTTTGTTATTTCTTTGACTATCAGTATAAAATATCTGATGTGAAAAGCAAGATGAATTATTCTGAAAAAAATATGCATAATTACGAATAATTTGTGCAAAAATGAAAACTTATACACATTAAAACTATTTGCGGGACAGCGTTCCGTCTCCACCCATGAGGAGTGTCAGTTCTTCAATCCTTTCCAGCGGGAAGGGCGGCAGACACAATGGCTTCATGGCGATGGACATGAGTTTCATTGGATTGTCATCGGCGGCAATCCGGTTGGATGAAAGCTTTCCGCATCGGCGGCAGCGGTGGATGATGGCCCATTCGCCGTTCTTGCGGGTCCATGATGCCTCCGCAGTCAGATTCCCTGTCTCCCGGTTCGATGTCCACATGCAGGCTGGACAGGCAGTTCGGGCAGTGGTTGCGGTGGTCCGTTCCTGCGCCTGCTGAAACGACAGGGCGTCCGCACACCTTACAGGTGAAGCTGTCCTTGCATGGGTGAGTTTTGTAGTATCCTTTTTCGTATTTTTTCTTTTTGTTTTCACGGTTCATTGTCAGTTATCTCCCTTACACAAATACATTTTCGTTGATTTCCAATTGTCTGTGCAGGGCAATAAAAAAAGATAACTCCTGAAAGATGAGTTATCTCATGTACCGATATGCGGCCGCCAGGCATCTCCGGTATGCGGACATGCTCTTTCTGACAGCGCAAAAAACACTTTTCTTCTGAGAAGTGCGATCCGATTTCAATCGTAAAAAAGAGTACAATAAAAAACTCATCATCTTTCAGATGAAAACAAAATTTATTGCCCTGTTATTTACGATTCGCCGACATCCACTTCTCTCCCTTCTGCTTTAAGATTTTTTTTATCATATCATATGGAAGTGGAATTGTAAAGAAAAAACGCCGTTTTCAGGCAGTGACAGCCCCTATGAATGGATCAGCTGCCCTGCCTGAAAGCCCATAATGACGAGCTCCAGCATTTTCGGATCATAGTCTCTGTATTTTAGAAAATAGTAAAGGGTATCCAGAAAGTTGAGGAATGCTTTTTTGGATGCTTCATCCAGAATCACGGATTTCTGGTCGCGTGTCAGGAAAGAAGCGATCCGTGTAAACGCGAATTTTTCGTTGAGGAAAGCCCAGAACTCCTCTTCGCCGTCGGTCTTCATTACCTGAAAAGGTTTCCGGCGAAGAAGCCAGTAGGTTTCATAGGCAAGCACCTTCCGCTCACTGATGTGCCTCATATGGTGAAATTCCTTCATGCGTGAAATATCCGTAAAATAATCCATGACTGCATGGGTCAGAATGGTTTCATCGATCCGGACGCTGTCGTGGATGCCAAGGCTTTCCAGAAATACAATACATTCTTTATAAAGCGAAGAGTAACGGTTCTTGATGACCTGTTCGGAAAATTCGGCCACGATATCTTCGTACTGTGTATAGATGGTCTCGATATCATTCATGATGATCTGCTCCTTCCAGTTTTATAATATCAAAAAACAGCTTGGATTTTACAAAATCGCAGTAGGAATTCAACTCGATATCCTCAATGGTGCTGTAACGGACGTGAGAGGTACTTCCAAGCAGGTGTTTGCGGATCTTTCCGCTTTGGATACGCTCCATCATGCGGTCGGCAGACTGGCTGATCGCCTCGGGAATGCCCGGCAGTGGTCTCTGATTCATGGGAATCCCTCCTTTATTCTTTTGCGATGCTGTCAATGGCATCCTGTACTGTCTGTATCGAACTCAGATCAACTTCGTTCAGCTTTTCTTTTGGCTTTTCATAGTCCAGCCTTGGGTTGACAATCGTCTGCTTCGGCTTGAAATTTTCGCTTGAAACATCACAGAGCCTTTTAAAGAAAGAGGCCATTTCATCACCCATTCCGGAGAGCCGGTTTAAAAGCTCGGAAAATTCCGTGAGCATCGGGTCGCTCTTCTTATAAGGATAGAGAATGTGATGGTCGATCTCTCCCCATCCCTCCTCGAAAAGAGTACGGATCTGCACTTCCATGTATACACCCTGATACTTCAAAATATAGTGGACAGAGCGGTAATGCTTCCGGTCGAAGATATTGTCGCTGGAGATCCAGTCGGAATAAATATCACTGAAATCTCCCAGACGCATGTGCACTTTTGGCGGTTCGGCCATATACCGGTCTTTGTCAGCGTGATAATCAGAAATACAGTTGTGGATATAAAGATCCGGATTGTTTTCAAAATGCTGGATCAGATATTTATGGAAGATCACCCAGTCTTCGCGGTACAGGATTAGTCCGCGGAACCCGATCGTGTCAGTGACAAACTTCATGTAATTCTCTTTTGTGAGCGTACGGTATTTCAGATAATTTTCGCAGCGCTTCCGGATAATCTTTTCCACAAGGTGCCACGGCGTCTTGACACGGGTACGGTAAGAATGAAGTCCCGTTCTCTGATCCTTATTTTTAATAAATTCCTGTAGAAATTCGTCCCGGATACGCTGAAGCTCAGGAAGCTTCCTGGCATAGTCTTTTGCAATATAGCACAGATCATCCCAATCAAGTCCCGCCTCGCGAAATTCATCTTCGCTGATCGAAAAACGTTCCAGAAACTCTTTTTTTAACATAAGATCATATCCTTTGATTCCGTTCAATTCCCTGCTGGCAGGGTACCTCCCTATCATAGCATTTTCGAACCGGATTATCAACGTCCGGGGACGGAATGAAGGGATGGATGTTGAAAAAATGTGTGTGAAAAACATGCCTTGTGGAAAAGCAGCCGGAGCACTTGACAATGCGGAAAGGGCATGGCATGATAAGAGAACAAAAGCAAAATGGGCAGGGAGAGAGGAGGAAAAGAGATATGTTAGAACCAAAAGATTTTGAACAAATCAGTGGAATTATAGAAAAAACATTTCATCCAATCGAATATAGGCTCAAATGTGTTGAAGAAGAACTTGGCGGCGTTAGAAAGGAACTGGATGGTGTCAAAGGCGAAGTAAATGGAGTGAAGCAGGAACTGAATGATGTCAGAAGTGAAGTCGGCGGAGTAAACCAGGAGCTGAATGATGTCAGAAGTGAAGTCGGCGGAATAAACCAGGAGCTGAATGACATCAAAAGAAGTGTAGCCGGTGTAGAGAAAATAGTTAAAGATGTTCAACTGACTTTGGAAAATGAGACGAACAGGAATATCCAGATTATTGCGGAAGGACATCTCGACTTGAGCAGAAAGTTGGATGAGGCGGTTAAAATTGATAATGAAAAAGAAATTCTTAAGCTTCGGGTTAATCGCCTTGAAAGTGAACTTGAAAAAACAAAATCCAGACTTTCTGAAATTGCATAACTTTGGTTGAAAAATAACTGATCTTTGCGGGCCGATAAGCAACAAGGCTTCGGCCTGCACATCATAACTATCATTTGGATACAAGGTAATATCATCTAAGCAACAATTCTATTAAGCATTTTATCTGAAACAACAGAAATTTTACCCAAGATGTAATGAATCTTTAAGAAAAAATTCAGGACTCTCTGACCCGTTTTGTTATAATTTAGAGAAGGGGGAAGTTGTAAATGGCGGTGTAGAAGATGAAAAGAAGGAAAAAGATACGTACGATAAAGACAAAAAAATTCTGGCTGTCGATCATAGCCCTCGTTGTAATTATTGGTGCAATGTACGTGCTGATGCTTCCGCAGGGGGCTGCGCGGTTTGCAATTCTCAGATCGGGCCATCCGATTGCGGCATTGACGTTATCGATCACGACAGAAGGGTATCCTCATGAGCTGGAAGACGGGCAGATCGGTTATGTACTTGTGGATGCACCGTACGACAGGGAGCAGGGTGATGTAATGGATACCTGGATGGTGTACCGGCATGGGATGATTTATGTGGGAGAGTATGACACTAGATAAGATAAATTGAACATATAATAGATATATTAGAAAAAATTCCGAAAAATAAATTGGAAAAATTGAAAAAAAGTGTTGACAAATCTAAGAGGAACCCATATAATAGTCCATGTGCCAAGCGCACAAGACAAATGCCCAGATAGCTCAGTTGGTAGAGCAGAGGACTGAAAATCCTCGTGTCGCTGGTTCGATTCCGGCTTTGGGCATACGCGGGTGTAGTTCAATGGTAGAACACCAGCCTTCCAAGCTGGATACGTGGGTTCGATTCCCATCACCCGCTTTTTTTATTGCTCAAAAGCAAGGCCGCCGTATCATCAAGTAAAGATGATGCGGCGGCCTTTTCTTTGCCCGGAACATTGCTATTTCGTCAGTACCTCGGCGCCGTCTTCTGTAATAAGCACCATGTATTCGATCTGTGCAGAGAGTCCGTCGTCTTCCGTGTAGACAGTCCATCCGTTGTCTTCATCGATAAAGAAATCCGGACTTCCTTCGTTGATCATCGGCTCGATGGTAAACATCATGCCAGGAACGAGAAGCATCTCGCTTCCCTTTGGTGTGACATAGCTGACCCATGGCTCTTCGTGGAACTCCAGGCCGATGCCGTGGCCTCCGATGTCTTCCACAACGGAGTACCCGTTTGCTTTCGCATGGCTGTTGATAGCGTCTGCGATATCGCCGAGATGATTCCAGGGTTTTGCCTCTTTCAGTCCGAGCTCCACACATTCTTCAGTGACACGTACGAGACGTCTGGCACGCTCGCTGACTTCCCCGATGCAGAACATTCTGGAAGCATCGGAAAAATATCCGTCCAGAATGGTGGAAACGTCCACGTTGACAATATCGCCCTCCTGCAGGATGATGGATTCATCCGGAATTCCGTGGCAGATTTCATTGTTGATGGAAGTGCAGACACTCTTTGGGAATCCCTGGTAATCAAGCGGGGCAGGGATGCCGCCGTGCTCTGTTGTGAAGTCATAGACGAGCTTATCTATTTCGGCCGTGCTCATACCCGCATGAATGTGGGCGGCCACATGATCGAGGACAGCGGTGTTCAAGTCGGCGCTGATCCGGATTTTTTCGATCTGTTCCGGAGTCTTGATCATGGAGTGGTCCGGTACGATTTCGCCCTTTTCGGCATGAAGAGCGATTTTTTCATCCATCGCCATATGACACTTCTTATATTTTTTGCCGCTTCCGCACCAGCAAGGTTCATTTCGTTCCATATTCTCTATCTCCTTTGTCTTTCTGAATTTGTAAAATCTCTCAAAATCCGAGGGGGCATATGCCTCTCTTTTCCTATTATATCGCATTTCGCAGTTGTTAGCACCCTAAAAATAAGATATAATAAAAACATGTGGGAACTGTCAGGCCATGCTGTTTTACGAGGTCAGATGTATGGCGGAACAGTTATAATGTATGAAAAGAAAGGACGTGGGCATATGCTGAGAATCGGGATGCTGACAAGCGGCGGTGACTGCCAGGCACTCAATGCCGCAATGAGAGGTGTGGCAAAGGGGATTTTTGCCAAAGTAAAAGATGTGGAAATTTACGGATTCAGAGATGGCTATAAAGGATTGATTTATTCTACTTTTGATATGATGACCGAGAAGGATTTCTCCGGTATTCTGACACGCGGAGGTACAATCCTTGGTACTTCCAGACAGCCGTTCAAACAGATGAGAGTAATCGGTGAGGACGGAGTGGACAAGGTAGAGGCGATGAAGCACACCTACCATAAACTGAATCTGGACTGCCTTGTCATCCTTGGCGGAAATGGGACTCATAAGACAGCCAATCTGTTGAGGGAAGAAGGATTAAATGTAATTACGCTGCCAAAGACGATCGACAATGATCTCTGGGGTACGGATATGACGTTTGGTTTCCAGAGTGCGGTGGATATCGCGACAGATACGATTGACCGGATTCATACAACAGCCACATCCCACAGCCGCGTATTTATCATAGAAGTAATGGGGCATAAAGTAGGATGGGTGACGCTGCATGCAGGGATTGCCGGAGGAGCGGACATTATTCTGCTTCCTGAGATTCCGTATGATCTGAATGTGATCGCAGAATATATCAAAAAGCGTTCAGCGGCAGGAAAACGCTTTACGATCATTGCTGTCGCTGAAGGAGCGATTGCCAAGGAGGAGGCTGAGCTTCCGAAGAAGAAATTAAAAGAACTTCAGGAAAAGAAAAAAGCAAAATATCCGTCCGTTGCCTATGAACTGGCAGAGAAGATCGAGAGCAAGTGCGACAAGGAAGTCCGTATTACGGTTCCGGGGCATACACAAAGAGGAGGATCCCCGTGCCCGTATGACAGAGTTCTTGCGACAAGGCTTGGCGCGGCTGCGGCAGAGATGATTCTGCGTCATGAGTACGGCTATATGGTTGCCATCAAGGAGGGCGAGACATGTAAAGTTCCGCTCAAAGAGGTTGCCGGAAAGCTTAAGACAGTAGATCCGAAAGCGAAGATCATCAGCGAAGCACGTACAATCGGAATCAGCTTTGGCGACAAATAGATTGAGGAAGAATCAGGAAAAATCAGACAAGGAGAATGAATTATGTCTTATACTGCCTTATACAGGAAGTTCCGACCAGCAGAATTTGAAGACGTAAAGGGGCAGGACCATATTGTAACTACATTAAAAAACCAGATCAAGTCAGGAAGAATCGGACATGCATATCTGTTCTGCGGGACAAGAGGGACGGGAAAGACAACGGTGGCAAAGATCTTTGCAAGAGCGGTCAACTGTGAGCATCCGGTAGACGGAAGCCCGTGCGGAGAGTGCGATATGTGCAGAAATATCGCGGCGGGAACTTACATGAACGTAGTGGAGATCGATGCGGCATCCAACAATGGTGTTGACAATATCCGGAGCATCCGGGAGGAAGTCGAGTACCGGCCGGCTCAGGGCAGGTATAAAGTCTACATCATCGACGAGGTCCATATGCTTTCCATCGGGGCGTTCAACGCGCTTTTAAAGACGCTGGAGGAGCCGCCGGAATATGTGATCTTTATTCTGGCGACGACCGAGGTTCACAAGATTCCGATCACTATCCTGTCAAGGTGCCAGAGATATGATTTCAGAAGAATTACGATTGATACGATTGCAGCACGTCTGAATGAACTGATGAAAAAAGAAGAGGTGGAAGTAGAGGAGCGGGCCATCCGCTACATTGCGAAAGCGGCGGACGGTTCCATGAGGGATGCACTGAGTCTTCTGGACCAGTGCATTGCCTTTCATATCGGAGAGAAGCTTACCTACGATAAGGTGCTCAGTGTTCTGGGAGCGGTGGACACGGATGTATACAGTGCCCTGCTGCGCAGAATGATTGACCGGGATGTCAAAGGCGTGCTTCAGACGGTAAACGATCTTGTGATGGAGGGAAAAGAGCTTGCCCAGCTTACCACGGATTTCACATGGTATTTAAGAAACTTGCTATTGGCAAAGAGTTCTGATAATATGGAGGATGTGCTTGACGTTTCAACAGAAAATCTGGCACAGTTAAAAGAAGAAGCACAGATGATAGAAAATGACGCTTTGATGCGTTATATCAGGATTTTTTCAGATCTGAGCAATCAGCTGAAGTACGCTACACAGAAGAGAGTCCTTCTGGAAGTGGCATTGATCCGGATCTGCGTTCCGCAGATGGAGACGCGCCAGGATACGATTCTGGAGCGGATCCGCGCACTGGAGGAAAAGGTGGAGAAGGGTCTTGTGGCGCAGGCACCTCCTCAGGGATACAGGGCGGCGGATGGCCCAACGGCACAGGAAATGCCGGGAGAGATGCCGGTACAGCCGAGGGAGGTTCCGAAGGCGCTTCCGGAGGATGTAAAGGAAGTAGTAAAAAATTTCAGAATGATAGCAAATGATGCATCCGGAATGCTCAAAGTTTATCTCAGACAGGCAAGGCTCAGTGTTGGAAATGCAGGCCAGCTTCAGATTATCCTTCCGGATGATCTGGCGGCAGGCGTTGTCGGGACCGAAGACCATAAGAAGGAGATTCAGGATCTGATCGTAGAAAGGACCGGAAAGAAAGTCGAAATCGAGGTCGGGAAGGTCGAGCAGGGCCGCAGATTTGAGGACAGCTATATAGATCTGGAACAGCTGATCCATATGGATATCACAGTGGAAGATTAGGAGGAAGATAATATGGCAAAACGTGGAGGTTTTCCTGGCGGAGGTATGCCGGGGAACATGGCGAATCTGATGAAACAGGCGCAGAAGATGCAGCGTCAGATGGAAGAACAGGCTAAGGAGCTGGAGACAAAAGAGTTTTCTGCCACAGCAGGGGGCGGAGCAGTCAAGGTGACGGTATCCGGCAAGAGAGAAGTGTTAAACGTAGAACTTCAGGAAGAAGTAGTGGATCCGGAAGATATCGAGATGCTTCAGGATCTGATTGTAGCTGCGGTAAATGAAGCGCTGCGTCAGGTGGATGAGGCTAATTCTTCCGTAATGAGCAAACTTACGGGAGGACTTGGCGGAGGTATGCCAGGATTATTTTAGTCCGGGAGTGAGAAAAGAATGGAGTACTATAGTAACCAGATCAGCCGTCTGATTGAGGAGCTTTCCAGACTTCCGGGTATCGGGCCGAAGTCGGCACAGAGACTTGCGTTTCATCTGATTCACATGCCGAAGGAGCAGGTGGAAAAACTTGCCGAGACGATGGTCAGTGCGAGAAACAATGTCCGGTACTGCAGGGAGTGCTGCACTTTGACGGATGACGAGCTCTGTCCGATCTGTAAAAATGAGCAGAGAGACCACGGGACGATCATGGTGGTGGAGACGCCGAGAGACCTGGCCGCTTATGAAAAGACCGGAAAGTACAATGGTGTGTATCATGTGCTTCACGGGGCGATTTCCCCGATGCTTGGAATCGGACCGGGAGACATTCGTCTTAAAGAGCTGATGATCCGGCTGGAGGGAGATGTCAATGAGGTCATTGTCGCGACCAATTCTACGCTGGAGGGAGAGACTACAGCTATGTACATCAGCAAGCTGATCAAGCCGACAGGGATCAAGGTGAGCAGGATTGCAAGCGGGGTTCCGGTCGGAGGAGATTTGGAGTATATCGATGAAGTGACGCTTCTTCGCGCCCTGGAAGGACGTACGGAGCTTTAAGAAAAAAGGGATTGCAAAAGCCGCTGACTTCTGTAGATCCCTTTCCTTTTGCGGTGAGAGGAGACGGCTTGAATCCGCGCGCGCAAGGAAAGCTGCGCCACCTTGTCAGATGGGAGGAAGAGGATGAAGAAAAAGAAGATCACATCGACAGACATCGCAAAGGCAGCGGGCGTATCCCAGTCTACAGTTTCCATGATCCTGAATAAGAAATACAATGTTTCTTTTTCCAAGGAGACGGTGGAAAAAGTGGAGAAGACAGCGGCGAGGCTTGGCTATCAGCCGCCGAAACGAAAGGTCAGAAAAGAAAGCAGAAAAGAGAAACTGCTTGTTGTATTCTGCTCCAACCTGACGAATCCTTACTATGTCATGCTGCTGCAGGGAATTGAGACAAGAGCCAAGGAAGCGGGATTCGGGCTTTTTATCTGCAATACCCAGAGAAGCCTGAAGATGGAAGAACGGTATCTGCGCATGATGCCGGAGCTTTCGCCGCTTGGTATCATTTACACATGTAATCCAAGCAGATGCTATATGGACATGATCGAGGATCTGGCAGGAAAGATTCCGATTGTTGTGGTAAACAATCAGAATGAGCAGATGAGCGTGGATGCGGTGGAGCTTGATAATTCCAAACTGGGACGTCTGATGGCGCGCCATCTTCTGGAGCTCGGTCACAGGGATGTGGCGTATATCGCGCCGCCGCTCACGATCCGGCAGAAGCAGCGTTCCAAGCGGGTGGAAGGCTTTCTGAAAGAGTTTGACAGGCAGGGGCTCAAAGACCATGTCATCATCAAAGCGGCTGATGAGGCCTATGATATGAATGTGGCGAATATCGATTCCGAATATAAGATAGGCTATGATCTGACGAAAGAACTGCTGGCGGAGCAGCGGGAGGTTACGGCCATTGTCGGACTGAACGACATGATTGCATTCGGGATTCTGGACGCGCTCCAGGAAGAAAAATATAAGGTTCCGGGGGATATCTCGGTGATGGGATGCGATAATACATTGTTTGCCAGGATGCATAAGGTATCGCTGACGACGGTGGAGCATTTTGTTGTATTTAAAGGAAGAGATGCGTGTGATATTATTATGAAAAAAATTGCTGCCGGAACAATGAAATATTCCGGAATCGAACCGGTGAGCACATACCATGTGGAGTATGAGCCAAAGCTTATCGTAAGAGGCACCACATCCTATCCGAAAAAATTAAATTAATGAATTCCTGAAAAATATTAATAATAAAAACGGGGATGAAATTGATATAATGTTCATAAAATGGCCTGATAAGTGGCTGTTTAAATGAATCAAACATAAATTTTACATAAAACAAACGAAAAATCAGGGATGAGCAATTAATAAAAACCAAATTATTAATTTATAAAATTACTAATAAAAAACCGGCGGTATTGACCACCTTATTTCGAGGTTTTATAATGAAATCAAATGATAACCATGAACCCAAAATAAGGAGGAACACAGAACATGAGATTTTTTGTTGACACAGCAAACGTGGAAGAGATCAGAAAAGCAAATGATATGGGAGTGATCTGCGGAGTAACGACAAATCCGTCTTTGATTGCAAAGGAAGGCCGTGATTTTAACGAAGTAATCAAAGAGATCACATCTATCGTAGACGGACCGATCAGCGGAGAGGTAAAAGCGACCACGACAGATGCAGAAGGCATGATTGCAGAAGGACGTGAGATTGCAAAGATTCATCCGAATATGGTAGTCAAAATCCCGATGACAGTAGAGGGATTAAAGGCAGTGAAAGTTCTTTCTGCAGAAGGAGTAAAAACAAATGTAACACTGATCTTTACAGCAAACCAGGCGCTTCTTGCGGCAAGAGCCGGCGCAACCTATGTATCTCCGTTCCTCGGACGTCTGGATGATATCTCCGTGAAAGGGTCAGAACTGATCGAAGAGATTGCGGAAATGTTCGCTGTTTCCGGAATCGAGACACAGATCATCGCTGCAAGCATTAGAAATCCGATCCATGTGACAGAGTGTGCGCTTGCAGGAGCAGATATTGCGACAGTACCGTACAAAGTAATTGAACAGATGACACATCATCCGCTGACAGATGCAGGAATCGAGAAATTCCAGGCTGACTACAAAGCGGTATTCGGAGAGTAATTCTCCGGAGAAAAAGAGACAGGAGGCATTGTCATGGACAATTTAGAATTACAGAAAACTGCCAATGAAGTCCGCAAAGGCATTATCACTGCAGTTTATAATGCAAAATCCGGACATCCGGGCGGATCTTTATCTGCGGCAGACATTTATACCTATCTTTATTTTGAAGAGATGAACATTGATCCTGAGAATCCGAAGAAGGCGGACAGAGACCGTCTCGTGGTTTCCAAAGGACATACATCACCGGGTTACTATTCCGCCCTTGCCCACAGAGGATTCTTCCCGGTAGAAGATCTGAAGACATTCCGTCATGTAGGTTCTTACCTGCAGGGACATCCGGACATGAAACACATTCCGGGTGTGGACATGTCAAGCGGATCCCTCGGACAGGGAATTTCTGCGGCAGTCGGAATGGCCATTTCCGCGAAATTATCCGGAGATGACTACCGTGTATACACACTGGTCGGAGACGGAGAGATTCAGGAAGGACAGGTGTGGGAGGCATCTATGCTTGCAGGTCACAGAAAGCTTGACAATCTTGTTGTGATCGTGGATAACAACAACCTTCAGATCGACGGAACAATCGAGGAAGTCAACTCTCCATACCCGATCGACAAGAAATTTGAGGCCTTTAATTTCCATGTGATCAATGTGGACGGGCATGATTTTGATTCATTAAGAGCAGCATTCAAAGAAGCAAAAGAGACTAAGGGAATGCCGACAGCAATCATCGCAAAGACAGTTAAGGGAAAAGGAGTTTCCTATATGGAGAACCAGGTATCCTGGCACGGCTCCGCTCCGAATGAAGAGCAGTATAAAGTCGCAATGGAAGAATTAGAGAAAGCAGGTGAAGCATTATGTCAGAAGTAAAGAAAATCGCAACACGGGAAAGCTACGGTAATGCTTTGGTAGAACTTGGAAAAGAGCATGAAGACGTGATTGTACTGGATGCGGACCTTGCCGGCGCGACAAAGACAGGAACCTTTAAGAAGGCATTTCCGGAGCGCCACATTGACTGCGGAATCGCAGAGGGAAATATGATGGGAGTTGCGGCAGGTCTTGCAGCGACAGGAAAGGTTCCGTTTGCAAGTTCTTTTGCCATGTTTGCGGCAGGACGTGCATTTGAACAGGTGAGAAACTCCATCGGATATCCGAAGCTCAACGTCAAGATCGGTGCAACCCATGCGGGTATCTCCGTAGGAGAAGACGGAGCAACCCATCAGTGCAACGAGGACATCGCCCTGATGAGAACGATTCCGGGAATGACCGTGATTGTGCCTTCTGATGATGTAGAAGCAAAGGCGGCAGTAAAAGCGGCATATGAGCACGAAGGACCGGTTTATCTGCGTTTCGGACGTCTGGCTGTGCCGGTGATCAATGACAATCCGGACTACAAATTTGAACTTGGAAAAGCTATCACTCTGCGCGAAGGAAGCGACGTGGCAATCATCGCAGCAGGACTTGAAGTAAATGAGGCTCTGGTAGCGGCAGAAAAGCTTGCAGAAGATGGAATCCAGGCAGAAGTCATCAATATGCACACCATCAAACCACTGGACAGGGAAGCTGTTTTAAAAGCAGCTGAAAAGACCGGAAAGATCGTGACAGTGGAAGAACACTCTGTCATCGGCGGACTTGGTAGCGCTGTCTGCGACGTAGTAGCTGAGACAGCATGTGCAAAGGTCATGAAAATCGGTGTCAACGATGTCTTCGGAGAATCCGGACCGGCAGTCGAACTGATCAAAAAATACGAACTGGACGGCGAAAGCATCTATAAGAAAGTAAAAACGTTCGTAGAGAAATAGAGAAAATAAAAAAAGGGCCCTCCCGCATTTGCGGGAGGGCCCTTTTGTCTGCATTTGCGGGATTGTTATGCGAACCAGTAGCCGCTGTAGTCGTATTTAAAGACACGGTACCACCAGGTAGCTCCACTTCCCGTTAAGGTCTGGATCAGGTTGTGGTCCTGATCAAATTCATTTGCCTCAAAGGCGCTTCCACTGTCCGTCAGAAGATTGTCACCAACCTGCTGTACGGAGCTGACGTAGCCGGAATAGGTGACAGGGACGCTGTCAACAAGTGTAAAGGTTCCGGCAGTTTCATCGACAAGATATTTATAATAATAGGACTCATCCCCTTCGGTTCCGGAATAGGTGCCGTCATAATTTTCATCACTGTCATAGTCGTAGTCACGGGTGCTGATTGTAGCATTATTGTTATTGTACATGGTCAGATAATACTGTCCGTCGGATAATTCATCGGAAGTCTCATAGGTCACGCAGTGCTGTCCTGCCTGGAGCGTAAAGTCTCCAACCTGCTCAAGAAGAAGATTTTCATATCCGGTTCCCTCCCAGAACTGGTCGGAACTGATGAGATAATCCACGGTCGGACTGCCGTAAATATCGCTGATCTTGATGATGCTGGATGTTTCCCGGGAACTTAGAATCCAATCATATCGGAAATGTTATTCTGATAATCCAGCGTATAAACGGTGTCGATATCATCTTCGGAATCCAGTGTCAGGACTCCTTCGTTTTCAATTTCCGTTTCAGAAGTATCAGAAGCGGCTGCAGCGTCCCCGGCCGTCCCGGAAGAATCAGAGCAGGCAGTCAGCATACAGCCGCTTAAAAGAATACAAAGACATGTAGATAGTAGTTTGGGTTTTGCTTTCAAAATATATCACCTCCATCATAATTCTGTAATAATTATGTGAAGGATTCGTAATCACTTCTTGAGAAAACTGTGATTTTTGAAAGTCAAAAGGAAGGCGGAATGAATGATGACAAACACAGAGCCTGCATTGTGTACTAACGCGCCGACAACCGGGTTTAAAATTCCAAGGATGGCAAGAATGATCGCGAGAAAATTCAGTGCCATGGAAAAGGTGAGGTTGCAGCGGATTGTAAACATCATTTTCCGTGACAGGGCAATCAAATGAGGAAGTTCCCGGATGTCATCATTTACGAGCGCGATATCTGCCGCATCCACAGCGATATCACTTCCAACCCCGCCCATTGCAATCCCGACAAATGCTTTTTTCAGAGACGGAGCATCATTGATTCCATCCCCGATCATGCAGACTTGTATCTGCCGTTTCTGGGACTGTTCAATCCAGGAAAGTTTCTCCTGCGGAAGACAGCCGGAGTAAACTTCTTCGATGTGCAGCACGTCTGCAATGTGCGCCGCGGCATTTCGGTGGTCTCCGGTCAGAAGAACTGGAGATACGCCGGTAGACTTGACCTGGCGGATGGTTTCGGCAGCGTCTTCCCGGAGGGTATCGGCAAGAACGAGAAATCCGGCAGCCTTGCCGTCAACAGCTACGTAAATAACTGTGCATCCCTCATCCAGCCAGGAAGAAGCCCGGGCAGGGAGCTCGTCCGAAAATGTATCCGTATGCTCTTTTAACAGCTGCTCATTTCCCGCAAGAATGGCGTGTCCACCCACTTTGGCAGATACTCCGCGTCCGGGAATCATGTGAAATTCTTTCGGAGAAGCCGGGGCAGACTGTGTCTGTTTCTGAAAATCAGAGACGACCGCCTTGCCGAGAGGATGCTCGGAGCGAAGCTCGGATGAAGCCGTAAGACGGAAAAGGTCCGTGTCTGAAAGTCCTGGAAGAATACTGTGGATGGTCTCTACATGCAGATTTCCCTCGGTCAGTGTTCCGGTTTTGTCAAAAGCGATCTTTTTTACCATGGAAAGCCTCTCAAGGGCATCTCCTTCCCGGACAAGAAATCCATGTTTGGTTGCGTTTCCGATGGCTGCCATAATGGCGGTAGGGGTGGCAAGAACAAGGGCGCACGGGCAGAATACAACAAGAATTGTTACGGCACGGATGATCTCACCGGTGAAAAACCATGTAAGAACAGCCGACACAAGAGCAATGATGACAATCCAGGTGGCCCACCTGTCGGCAATTCCGACAATCTTTGCCTTTCCGGCATCGGCAGACTGCACAAGACGGATCATTCTCTGGATAGAGCTGTCTTCACCTACCCTCAGTGCTTTCATATCAAAAGAGCCGTAGAGATTGACAGTGCCGCTTGAGACATCATCGCCGGCCTCTTTGTCGACAGGGAGAGATTCTCCTGTCATGACGGCCTGGTTGATGGAAGTCTGTCCGGATGTAATGATGCCGTCCACGGGAATTGTCTCGCCCGGAAGAACGCGCAGCAGATCGCCGGCAATTACATCGCTTGCAGGGATGATTTCTTCACCGCCGGAAGTAATCCGCCTTGCTGTCCGCGGCGTGAGATGGACAAGCTTCTCAATCCCGGCACGGGCTTTTGAAACAGTAAGATCCTCCAGAAGAGCACCAAGCTGCATGATGAAGGCCACCTCGCCGGCCGCAAAGTCTTCACCGATGATCAGGGAAGCAATCAGCGCGATAGAGACAAGCACATCGGCCTTGATGTCAAAGGCCGTCACAAGACCGATGACTGCCTCCAGTATGATCGGTATTCCGCACAGGATCACGGAAATCCATGCCAGATCAAAAGGAAAGGGACGGATCCCGAAAAGACTCGCAAGAAGAGCCGCAAGTGATATGGAAAGAAAGATGATATCCTTTTTGATTCCGCCCCATTCCAGAATACGTTCCAGTGTTTTCATAAGTATTCTTCTCCTTTCTTTATACCCATACAGGTATATGTTTAAGAAAATTATACCTATAGGGGTATGGGTTGTCAAGGAAGAAAAAAGGAAAGCAGCCGTTCTGAAACAGCTTCCCAGTTGATGATATGGAACCAGTTGTCGATATAGCTGCTGCGTAGATTATGATATTTCAGATAATATGCATGTTCCCAGACATCCAGAGGGAGTACCGGGTAGAAACCGAGTGTGAGCGGATTGTCCTGATTCGGAAGAGCCATGATGGCGGGAGAGCCGTCCGGACTGATAACCAGCCACGCGCAGCCGGATCCGAACTGTCCAAGGGCGGCCGTCTTCATGTCCGAGAAAAATTGCCGGCCGGTGTCATAGTATTCCAGGATGGCCGGAGCAATTTCCTGTCCCGGCGGGGCCATGAGATCAAAGTAAAGGTCATGGCTGTACACACCGCCCCCATTGTTGCGTACAGAAGTACGAAGAGGCTCCGGAATATCTTCCAGACGGGACAGGAGCTTTGTCAGTGTCCAGGAATGATACTCGGGAGCATTCACAAGAGCGTCATTCAGATTATCCACATAAGTCCGAAAATGCCTGTCATGGTGCAGACACATCGTCTCGCGGTCGATAAACGGCTCCAGCGCATCATACGGATAGGGAAGCGGCGGAAGATGAAAAGGCCAGGTCATTTCTGTAATCAAGGTTTGATACCTCCTTTTGCTGTTCTAATGACAATATAAGCAGATATCGGAAGAGAAATGACAAAACCGGTTTATTTTTCAGATCATGTTTGCAAAACGTTCAACAGCTTTTGTAAATTTTGCAATCGTTTCATCAGCGTCTCCGTGTTCGATTCCGTCGCGTACACAGTGCTGAATATGGCCCTCCAGAACGACCTGACCCGCTTTGTGGAGGGCGGATTTAGCAGCATTGATCTGCGAGAGAATGTCTTCGCAAGGAACGTCTTCATCAATCATCCGGTCGATGGCCTGGACCTGGCCGATGATTTTCCTGAGACGGCGGTGGAGATTTTGAGAATCAATACATTGTTTCATAGTAATGCCTCCTTCTCATACCGTTAGGGGTATATGTATTCCATAATTATCAGGTATAATAAGAAGAATGTCAAGGTACGCCGGGTAAAGATTGTAAATTTTTGAATTTTAATCAAATTTATGTGTAATTCGCGTACTAATATGGTATAATTCTGTTAAATAAAAATGAAAGGGGCGTTCCTTATGAAGTTGATTTTTGCGGTTGTACATGACGATGATACGAATAAAGCCGTCAGGCATCTGAATGAAAAGAAATTCCGCGTGACAAGATTATCCAGTACCGGAGGATTCCTGAGACGGGGAAATACAACATTGATGCTTGGTGTGGAAGACGAACAGGTGGAAGAAGTTTTTGAAATTCTTCAGGAAGAATGTGCAAAGAGAAAACAGGTGGAAGTAACGACACCATATCCGCAGGGAGACCTGTCTATGATCAGTTATTCCTATATCCCGATTACCGTTGAAGTCGGCGGTGCCACGGTATTCGTACTGAATGTGGAACAGTTCAAGAGAATCTGACGGTCAGAGTAAAAGAGAGGCGCAAAGTTGACAAAACACGCCCTGGGAAAACAAAATACATGAAAAATACCGGAAGACTTGTGCAAAAAGACACGAGTCTTCCGTTTTTTTCGCCGGATGTGTCGTATTTTTCTTGGAACCCGCTGACATAAAGCGATAAAATCAGCGTTACCGCTATGATATGATGAGAAAAAATATGAATATGAGGTGAGAATATATGGAAAAACAATTTCCGAAAAATGTACGTCAGATAGGGAATGTATGTGACAGTCCCAAGATTTATGTGGAAGACTATGTAGATACATTCTTGAACCAGCTTTGCGATAAAACGGATGAAGAGCCGAAAGGGGCTTTCCTGATCGGAGAAACAGGACAGGTAGAAGATCAGGACTGCGTATATATATCGGGAGCCGTCAGGATATCGGAGATTGTAAAAAATGAAAATCAGCTGAATCTCGCGGAAGCTGCCGTAGAAGCGGGAATGAAAGACTGTAAGGAATATTTCGGCAATCAGTCGCTTGTCGGGTGGTTTCTGATTGACCCGTCCAGAAAGCCGGGCACGGATGAAGCGCTGGAGAAGATACATAAAACGTATTTCGGTGAAGAGAATACGGTTTTTATTATGAAAGATCCGAAAGACAGAGAAGAAAAGTTTTATGCCTATAAATATGAAGAACTGATGGAAATCAATGGACATTACATTTATTATGAAAAAAATCCGGAGATGCAGAATTATATGATTTCCTCACGGAAAGAAAACAGGATTACTCCCAGTGAATCTATTGCGGATCGGGCTGCGAAGGATTTTCGCAGTATCGTGAAAGCAAAACTGGAGAAGGCGGACCAGAAGCAGAATAACCGTTTCCTCTATGCGGCAAGCACATTTCTTTTGCTTGTTATTCTGATGTTAGTGTATAATTATTATTGGCAAAAATAGGAATTTTTCCTAAATAAAAAGGGAAGCAGAGAAAATCCCTACTTCCCAATCATACAGTTTTTCTTTATGATGTTAGTTGCAAAATAAAACACGTAA